>JAHJDR010000251.1 GCA_018812345.1 bacterium
ACAATAACAAAGAGTGGTTCACTCAAAGTTGTATAGGTAAAAATAATAGCGCATACCGAAGCGCCAATGGACACTATGCGTAGCCAAAATATATCTTTGATTAAGAGTGATCCGGCAATGAATAAAAATGCTAAATGACCAAAAAGAGCAGACATGAGAACTCCTTTTTTATTGTTTGTTTATTTGATCTTGCTCAACCATATATCTTTTCCATCTTTTCTTTGTGCTTTTCTTAAGTGATTTAAGAACGTTGTAGAGATTATTGACTTCAATGCCTACAAAGGGAAAGAAAGTATGAGGAGAACGGGCCATATTAAGGCCCATGCCACCTATGATGAAGTCAGCAAAGGTAAAACCCGCACCTACAAAACAATCAAATTCTTGATCAACAAATTGATCGCCACCAGCATTTTTTAATTCACCACGTTTTAGAAAGCCGGCAAAGAGATTTAAACGCCAGGCATAAAGAAATTTAGTGAAAATATTATAATCTCTTTCAGGGTCCATGTAAGTGCCAACAGAAAAGGAAAGAGCTGCGGCAATGGAGGCATTACGTACAACACTACCTGGATTGGGGGTGAAATAATTCAGTGGGCTGATGATAGCCACATCAGCATCAAAGATAGGTCCTTTACGGTGATAACGAAAATAGTATTCGTGTTTATCGTTTTGATTTTTTGGGTCATGTAAGCGGACAATCACAACATCGCCTTCTTTGAGTTGGTAGTGCAGGAGAATACCATAGAGGTAAATAGTGTTAGTGCTGCCGATTTGCAGAGCATGTTCTAAGTTAAATATGTTTCGGTTTTTTCGCTTATTAAAAACACGTTCAAGAAGTGTTTCATTAAATTCAGCTCCTTCCTGAAAAAAAGCCAAAGAATGATAGCCATCTTGATTAAAATAACCGATTTCTATTTCGTAATGAGTGCGCACTTTTTCTGAAAGCTGAATAGAACCAAACTTTCCCACAACGCAGGGTGTGAATTGACAGTTGTTTCCCGGTTGATAGGAGGGGGGGGCTTTTCTTTTATGACCCTTGTGAAAACTGATGTCTTCACTCGATGGTGTGTAGGCATGGGCTGTGATTATGAAGAACAGGCATCCAATGAATAAAAGAATGATAGATAATCGTTTTGTATTCATGAATATGTTATATAACTTCTTAGTATTCAGTGTCCAGTGTCTAGTGTCCAGTGATTAGTGAAGGTATTTCACTGAACACTGGGCACTGGACACTGAACACTATCAATCGACGATCTGAGACATATACATATAATACTGGCTGTAGTTCCATAATCTGATATAATGTAAGTTTATGACTGTATTTAATTTTAAAGATTACCGTGTCTATTTGCGCGCCAATCATGATGGCCAGAAGATAAAAGACCAATTTTATCAAATAGATACATCTTCGAACAGGTTGGATTGATGAAAAGTTATTTACGCTACATTTTACCTCTTTTTATCATTTTGTTATTAGTTTCTTGTTCAGGAGCAACAAGGGGAGGTCAGGCTGATATTGCCACAACAGGAGTTGTAGACACTATTGTTCTGAATTCTAAAAAGAGTATTAAAAGTGTATTTTGTAATTTCCCGGATAAAATATACACACTCGAGGCAGTCTTTCCTATTCCTGAAGAAGGTGCTTTGCCAGAAAGTAATAAGAAATATGCAAAACACATAAGAGAAATTCTTCAGCAGATGTCTCGCGAAAAAAATGTTGTGGAAACAAATTTGGAGAGTGGGTGGAGCGTATTAGAAAGTTTTGGTCTTGTTGTGGCTAATGCTATTTATGACAAAAGCCCATTAGGTTTTACAACAGAAGAACAAAGCATTATTCTTGATGAGGCGTATAATTTTCTTGATACACAAGATAAATGGACCCTGACCTTTAGTACTTATGGTGATGATAGCGACTATAAGAAGATTTATTTTGTTCGTACAAATACAAACACAATTCAGGGGGTCTATATTTATAAAATAGATGATGAGGGTGAACCTGAAAAAGGCATGTTAGTCTTTGTTAATCCTAAGGGTCTTGAGGGCGTGTTAAATAATGGGCGTCGTTTGCTTGTATTGGCCTTTGATTTTACAAATCCGTTAGAAAACCTTCTTGTGGTAAAATTTGATCGTGTTTCCACGGGAAAAGGAAGCTTAGTAGGGCAGGTTTTCATGCAATGTGATGAAATCATGCATGATTGTATTGTGGAACACCAAGAAATTAATACAACGGTACCTGTTCGCGAACTCAGCATACCTTTAATCCGTTATGAATGGATGGAAGAGACAGAAGAGATTTGTTTAGCCAGCATGGATTATCGACTGGGTAGCATAGAACCTAAACTGACTTTTGAATATGATTTAGAAACATATGCCACTGAGGTCGATGCTTGTGCTGTTGAAACACCTGTATGGGGCGAGCATGTTTTTACACAAAAAGATTTATTAATACGTTATGATGATACAAAACCTTTTGGGGGAACTGTTAAAGAAATCTATATTGATGGGGTCTCAAAATCAGGTTGGGAAGCCTATCTCACGCCAGAGCGGATTGATTCTTTGCTAAATCCTGGTGGGGAATAATGTATTAAAGTGCCGGAGTGCCAGGGTGCCAGGGCAAAATAAGGCGTAAGGCTTAGGGCTTAGGGCTTAAGGCTCAGGGATTAGGATCTCTGATTCTCAGGATCTTAAAAAAATTTACAATTAGCAATAAGCAATCGGCTATTGGTAATAGCATTTACAGACTAAGCCTCCCTCTCCTTTGCCCCGCTTGCCGGGGTCCCGTTTGCGGGATAAGGAGAGGGTGCCCGTAGGGCGGGAGAGGTAGATTCCTCAAGGGTCTTTAAATATCGAATATCGATTAACGATTTAAGATTTTAGAAGGATTCACTGAACACTGAGCACTGAGCACTGAACACTAGCCGTCGCCAGACCCCGCAAACGGGGCAGGCGAGCGACGCAAGACGCTCGACGTCATTCCCATCTATTTCATCAATTGACCAATAACCATTCCTGTGTTCTAATTCGCTAAATTTAAAATCATCCGCCTTTAATGTATGTATGGCGCGATAAGTAAACTATGGGCGAGCTTAACGAGCCCAAATAAGTGCGGTAGTAATAAAAAAAACACAAAGCGAATACATGGAGCTTTGTGTCTATAATAAGGAGTCAGTATGAATTTACCAGAAAGAGTTAAAGGTTTAAGCAATTGCATGCTCGTATTACATATTTTTTCAAAATTTCTTTTGGGCATTGGTCTTGGTGTTGTTTTTGCCAAACAGCTATATACAGCTGGTTGGTGGATTGTAGGTGTTGCTGTTGTGTTATCTATCATCCCTTGTAAGGCCATGTTTTGTAAGACTAGTTGTTGTTGTTCGGGTGAGAAGAAGGAAGAATAGACCAGTATCCGTCGTCTATCCCGTTTGCGGGGCCAACCCCGTTTTTACGGGGTCGCTCTTGTCGACGGATAGTGCTCGTTTCAATTTTTGCACCACAGATCCATCCGCCTTCGCTCATGCTACGGCGCGATCCATCGGTTCATAGGCTCATCGGCTCTTCGGTCCAATTTGCTAATATCATTAGACATTTCTGCGTCATAACCAAAGACAAATCAATTGATCACACAAAACCCCTGTGTTACGACAGCTGTTCATTTTTATATTACTCAGTTAAGGGAGCTATTTATGAATAACATGACTAAAGACCAAAGACCAAAGACCAAAGGATTGTTGGTTGTGACATTAATGGTTTTGTGTGTTTTTTCGTTAATCTCTTGTACACCCAAGAAAATTGCCTCAGATCTGACATCCAAAATCATTGTAAAAGGGGCGCCACGGTATGAAATGGAAAGTGATGTTGAAATTGCTGATGATGCGGCCATGGCCTTATTAAAGGTCGTAGAAATCTTTCAATATGATAATCCTACTAATAAAAACTTTAATACAACGCTCGCACGTTCTTATGCCAACTACTCAATGGGCTATCTTGAACAAGAGCTTTTAGAAGCCAGCCTCCAAGATGAAGAAACCTATGAAAAAGTACTAAAGAAAACAAAAATGTTTTATAAGCGCGGTAAAGACTATGGTTTAAATGCCTTAAAGAAGAGTGGCTCCTTTAAAAAAGCACTGACTAAGGATATGGATCGTTTTAACCGCGTTCTTCAAGGTATGGGGCGTCATCAAGTTCCCCGGTTATTTTGGACAGCCTTAAATTGGGGCAGCCTGATTAACTATAGCAAGAATTCGCCATTGGCAATTGCTGAGTTTCCCCGCGTAGAAGCCATGATGAAGCGTGTGGTTGAATTGGATGAGGGTTACTATTATGCTGTTCCCCATTTGTTTTTTGGTGTAGCTTATGCCACCCGACCAGCGATGTTTGGGGGTAATATGCCCAAAGCCAAAACGCATTTTATTAAGGCCATCAATGCTTATGAACGTAAATTTTTGATGAGTACTGTTTACTATGCACAGTTCTATGCATTGCTTCAAAAAGACAAGGCGCTTTATACATCACTCTTAAATGAAGTGATTGAAGCTGATGCCTCGGCTTTGCCAGAAGCTCGTTTAGCTAATGAATTAGCTAAAGTCAGAGCGCAGTGGTTATTGGATAATATGAAAGAACTTTTTAAGAAACAAATTTGACTCGGTTTCCGTTATCCGTTTTCCGGTTACTGTGATAGTATTTTAATTAATTTACTGGAGGAAAATAATGAAGAAAATTTTAACTGTATTAGTTGTTGTTTGTGCGCTCACATTAATTAGTTTTCAAGTGCATGCTGTTGAGCTTAAAATAGCAACATTGGCGCCACAAGGTACGTCTATGCATAATACGTTTGAAAAGCTTGGCAAAGATATTAAGGCGGCAACAGGTGGCCGTGTGAGCATCAAGATTTTTGGTGGTGGCGTGCAAGGTGATGAAAAAGATGTTGTGCGCAAAATGCGTTATGGTCAGCTTGATGGTGCGGCTTTGACGGGCGTGGGTATGGGCATGATTGATCCGCAAATTCGTGTTTTAGAACTCCCTTTTCTTTTTAAAAATTCTTCAGAAGTTGATAAAGTTTATGCTGGTATGGAGCCATTTTTTAAAAGTGCTTTTTCGAATAAAGGTTTTGAACTGCTTGGTTGGGCTGAAGTGGGGTTTGTAAAGATTTTTTCTAATAAAGCCATTCGTGAAAAAACAGACCTCAAAGGCGTAAAAATGTGGATGTGGGAAGGTGACCCTTTAGCTAAAGCTATGTACGATGCCATGGGTGTGACGCCTGTTCCCCTAGCGATTACAGATGTTCTCACATCATTACAAACTAATCTTATTGATGCTGCTTATGCTCCTGAATTTGGTGCTATTGGATTTCAATGGCACACAAAAACAAAATACATGACAGATGTGAATTTGGTGAATGGAACGGGTGGTATTATATTAACTAAAAAAGCCTGGGCAAAAATTAGTGGTGGTGACAAAGCAATCATAAAGAATCTGATCAAAGCTGAAGCCAAAAAACTTGTACAGCAAACGCGTCAGGACAACCTGGAATCAAAGCAAGCTGTCAAATCAGCTGGTATTCAAGTTGTTACCCCAACACCTGAAGCCGTAGAAGAACTGCGTCAGATAGGTAAACAAGTGCGCACAACTCTTGTGGGAAATTTATATTCACAACAATTATTGGATATGGTACTGAGTAAGCTGAAGTAGATACTGAAGTAGATACCAGTATAACAAAGTCCGTTGTGCGTGGTGCGTTGTGCGTTGTGCGAAAAAAATGATTTACGCACTACGCAGTACGCAGTACGCAGTACGAGTATATGCGTTTTAACCCCTTCAAAATACTATTCGCCCTTGATAATTTTCTGGTTCGTATTGAAAAATTTATTCTGATTACAACCTTGATTTCTCTGCTGAGTTTTGCCTTCTTACAGGTGGTATTACGCAATGTTTTTGATACAGCCATTCACTGGGGTGATGTGTTTAATCGGATGCTTGTTATTTGGATAGGTTTTTTTGCGGCAACAATTGCGGCTAAGGAAAACCGTCATTTATCCTTAGAAGTCCTTACAAAATTTATTCCTGAAAGAGCCTTGCCTGTTGTGAATATTTTTGTGCAAGTTTTTGTGATTGTGGTTACGGCGATTCTCACAAAAGCATCTTGCGGATTTTTTCAAGATCAGATTATGTTTGAATCCTCTGATTTGCTTTTTGAGGGATTGCCCAAGGCCTATTTTACAATAATTTTCCCCATTGGCTTTGGTCTTATTTGTTTCAGATATGTCGTTAAATTATTAGAAACCATTTATACATTTGCAGGTGGTGATCAAGCGTATGCGCAGCTAAAAGATGATGATGAGGTTTCAGACTTTGATATATCTGTGAAAATGAAAATAAAGTAGCGAGAAGAAAACACGAAATTCGAAAAACTAAATCCGAAACAAATCCAAATATCGAATTTCGAAACTTAGTTTACTGGTTGTTTAGAATTTTGGATTTTGGATTTCGATATTGTTTCGAGTTTCGATATTCGAGTTTCGGATTTATATTTTATAATGGTAGTCATAATTTTTATCATATTTGCCCTTATTGGAGTCCCCTTATTTGCCATATTTGGTGGGGTAGCCCTTTATTCTTATTATCAAACAGATCTCAATAATATTGCCATCATATCAGAATATTATAAACTGGCATCACAACCTGTCTTGCTCACGATTCCGCTGTTTACTTTTGCGGGTTATCTCTTGGCTGAAAGTAATGCCCCCAATAGACTTGTCAATGTGGCACGTGCTTGTGTTGGTTGGATGCCTGGTGGTTTAGCGTTGGTCGCAATTATTTCGTGTGCTTTTTTTACGGCCTTTACAGGCGCTTCAGGGGTGACAATCATTGCCCTGGGCGGTTTACTTTACCCTATTTTAAGAAAAGAAAAATATGGGGATAAATTTTCTATGGGGTTAGTCACTTGTTGTGGCTCTTTAGGATTGTTATTTCCTCCATCATTGCCTCTTATTCTCTATGGTTTGATTGGCCAGGTTTCTATTGATAAGCTCTTCATTGCCGGCATTATTCCTGGTGTTGTGATCATGGCTATCTTAGCAGCTTATTCAGCACATGTGTCTGTCGTTAAGCATGATTCTAAAAAACACATGACAGGAAAGGGTATTTTTACCATTTTAAAAACGTTTGCCTTAGCTGCTATTAGTTTTGCTTTGTTAGGAGGTACGTTTTCAGGGATTTTTTACGGGGCGAAATATATTTTTCCTAATATAAGCACCCCAGAGTTTTTATTTTATCTTCTGCTTATTTTTATTGTTCTCACGATTATATTAGCCAGAAAGCATCCCAAGAATAAGGTTATAAAGGCCTTGCGTGGTGCTATTTGGGAATTGCCATTACCAGTCATTATTATTGTCGCTATTTATGGTGGCTTTATTACTGTGAGCGAAGCTGCGGCGGTTGTGGCTTTTTATGTATTTATTGTAGAAGTTTTTGTTTACCGTGATGTGAAAATATTTTCCGATATTCCTCGTATTGTGAAAGATTCTATGGTGCTGGTGGGTGGTATTCTCATTATTTTGGGGGTGGCCATGGGATTAACGAATTTTCTGATTGATCAAGAAGTGCCCTTCAAGATTTTTAATTGGGTGAGTCAATTCATCCATTCAAAATGGATGTTCTTAATTGCTCTCAATATTTTCCTTCTGGTTGTTGGTTGCATGATGGATATATTTTCTGCCGTGATTGTCGTTGTTCCCATCATCTCACCTATTGCACTAAAATATGGTGTGGATCCCATTCACTTAGCCATCATTTTCTTAACCAACTTAGAAATTGGTTACATCACACCACCTGTTGGTCTAAACCTGTTTATTTCATCCTTTAGATTTAAACGTTCTATCTTTGAGCTCTACCGTATCACAGTTCCTTTCTTACTTCTCCTGATTGTAGCTCTCCTCATCATCACCTATGTGCCTTGGCTGTCTCTTGTATTGCTGAATGTACTTGGATTGAATTAAGAAAATTCGAAATATGAAAACCGAAATCCGAAACAAATCCGAATATCGAATTTCGAAACTTAGTTTAAACTAGTGTTTTGAATTTAGGATTTAGAATTTCGATATTGTTTCGAATTTCGAGATTCGAATTTCGTATTTTAATTATTTGTCTTTATACGATCGCCTAACAAGTGCTATAAATATTTTTACAATTTCAGGTTCCCATTGTCCTGTTGTCATTTCGCGTTCGAAGATACTGGCGGCTTGTTGGGGGCTGATCCCTTTACGGTAAGGTCGATTAGAGGTCATGGCATCAAAGGCATCGGCAACAGAACAAATTTTGGCAGCTACAGGCAGTTGATCTCCTGTGAGGCCATCGGGATGACCTTTGCCATCAATGCGTTCATGGTGCCAACGAATGATGGGTAGAAATTTTTTAAAAGACTTCAGTGTTTTGCAAATCTCAAAACCACGGGCTGGATGTGTGCGAATATGAGCAATTTCTTCTGGTGTGAGTTTGTCTATTTTATTCAGAACTGTATCTTTAACACCAATTTTACCAATGTCGTGGAGTAGGGCGCCTTTTTTAATCACTTCAATTTCTTCCACAGATAGTCCGAGTTCGCGGGCCAGAATAACGGAATATTTTGAGACGCGTTCTGAATGGCCACGTGTGTAAATATCTTTTGCTTCCAGAGTTTCAGCGAGTGCAAAAACAACCGATTCACTGTGATCCAATTCATCGTAGAGCTGTTTCATGCGCAGCAAAGATCGAATGCGTGTGAGGAGCTCTATTTTATTAAAGGGTTTAATGAGAAAATCATCTGCACCCAGATCCATGGCTTTGATTTTATCGTCAAGTTCTCTCAAGGCAGTGATAATAATAATGGGGATGAGTGCTGTTTTAGGATCTGATTTTAATCGTTGGCAGACCTCATAGCCAGAAATGCGCGGCATCATGAGATCAAGTAGAATTAAATCAGGTTCATCTTTGGCAACCATTTGGAGCGCCTGATCACCATCATAGGCCTTATGAATTTGATAATTTAGAGGTTTGAGGTGCATGCAAATGAGCTCTACATTTGTCTCATTGTCATCTACAATCAGTACTTTGGGTACTGATTGGACCTCATCTGTAATGAGTGATGTGTAAGTGGCAGCTGACATAGCATCTTATTACAACATAACCTTACTGAAATCACAATCTTTTTTGTGATTATTGACGGGTTCATTTTTATGTTGAATCTTGATATCCCACAACATATTGTAAAAAAATGAGCAAACTATCAAAGTTATTATTTATAGGATTATTACTTTTCACAGGGTTATATTTTTTTGGTGATTTTAAGGTCAACAAAGTAAATATTCGTGATTATATGCAACAAACAGTTACTGTTGAAAATTTTGAATTAATCAAACTTAAAATCGCTCGGAGTGTTGATTTGGTACGCCGCATTTATACGGCTGTGGGAAATGAAATTGAAAGTTTTTCAGAAGAGCCTGCTGCTGTGGTTAAGAAAAAGAAAAAAGAACCTAAAATGCTGCTTTCTATTCCAGACACAATACCTAAACTAGAAGTTGAAACACCGCAAAATACAGTTATTCAGAAAATTCAATCCACTGATCGCCAAGAGATGCAATCACTTCTTAAAGAACAATTGGGCAAATCAATTGAAACGCTTGGTCACGAACTTCAAAATCAAGGCAGCGATGTACAAGAAGAGACCATTCCTGCTATTGAAGGTGATGAAACCTAAAGCGTGTTATGATTAAACGAATTATCATTGTTATTTCTGTGGCTTTTTTCATTGCCATGTTCTTGCAGGGCATTAGATTGTATTTTGACTATCAGGACATGAAAAAAGCAGAGGCACAAGTACGCAGCAAGTACTTGACTCACATGACAACATTTCTAAAGATCTCTGAAAACCAACTCCTTTGTGAAGAAGAAGTTTACTCACGTTATGAAGGCACTTACCTTGTGCTTTGTGGTGAGAAAAAGGGTCATTTACTGCAAGAGGCCTCAGCCAAATTTTGGTGGTTTGTTAATATTTATAGTAAAGATATCAAACCATTCGACAAATTTACACAATCAAGCCTTTAAAATTCGCTCTTCCCAAAATACCCAAATTACTGTAAAATATAGGTATGATAGATGGTAACGTGCTAGTGCTCAACAGGTCCTTCACGCCGATTCATATCACTTCAATAAAAAAGGCCATTTGCATGGTCTACAAGGGTCTAGCACAGGTAATTGATGAACAATATCAAGCATATGACTTCCAGACATGGGCAGATCTCTCCGTGGCTATGAATGATGATTGTATCAATTTAACGCAGCGGGCAATCCGCGTGCCTCGTGTTATTATCCTTCATTTCTATGATAGGCTCCCAAGAAGAGATGTAAAACTGACTCGTGAAAATGTTTATTTACGTGATAAAAGCACGTGCCAGTACTGCCATAAAAAGCATAAACGATCAGAGCTCAACCTTGATCACGTTGTACCTGTGTCACAGGGGGGCAAAACAACGTGGGATAACATTGTTTGTAGCTGTTTGAAGTGCAATAACAAGAAAGGTGGACGCACACCACTACAAGCGCAGATGAAACTTGTGAATAAACCTGCCCGTCCCAAACATAGTATTTTCATGAACATTAGACCCAAGCAGAAACTTTTCGATATATGGCATGTGTACATGAACCCTGTTGATTATGCTTATTGGAATTTAGAACTTAAGGAAGAGTAACTTTGTGCTCAGTGCTCAGTGGCCAGTGGGTGTCTTGATTGCAATTTCAAAAAAAAGAATCTATTAAAACAAAATGTCCAAAACAGTTTCACATACCGTAGAACAAGGCGGAGACAGGTTGGATCATTACCTTGCAGCGCAAAGTTTGTGTACGTCACGTTCAGAGGCGGGAAAACTCATTAAAGACGGCTTTGTTTCAGTGAATGGGCAATCGCAAATAAAAACATCTTATAAAGTTTGTGTTGATGATAAACTTACTATTGAGTTTCCTGCGATGAAACCCACTGAACTGACACCACATGAAGTTGATTTTGAAATTCTCTATGAA
>JAHJDR010000252.1 GCA_018812345.1 bacterium
AAATTTGTGCCAACAAGCCCTAAGGTATTACGTTGTTTCAATCCTTCTGAAATTTGTTTTTCAATAACAGTGTAACTGCGTTCCCGAAAAGGACTGGCCACAAAACATTCAGCACAAAATTTACAACCATGTTCACAGCCGCGTTGTAATTCAATAAGAGATAAATCGCCAAATTCTGTGTGCCTTGTGTGAATGAGTGTTTGCGCAGGATGCTGATCAAGATCTTTTGTAATCTTACGTTTGTATTTCCTGAGTTGTTGTGGAGAAATTCTTGTATTCAAAAAATCAGGAATAGTGGCATCTGCTGTTATGGGCGCTTGTTTTTCCTTTGAATCGCAGTCAGAGATAGCACTGCTGAGGTAACAACCGTCAATCTGTGAGAGAGCGTTAAGTTTTTCTGAGCGGGTTTCCTTGTTAAGTGCTTCTAATATTTCTGGTGTGCTTTGATCAGCTTCTCCCACAAAAAGAACATCAAAAAAAGTACGCACAGGTTCTGGATTAATGGAAATGGCGGTACCGCCTGCCATAATAATGGGATCTGTGTCTGAGCGTTCAGTTATTGTTAAGGGAATATTTGCGGCTGCGAGTGCTGGTAGAATGTTAATATAATCGTTTTCAAATGAAATGGAAAAGGCGACACAATCAAAATCACTAAGAGGTCTATTATTCTCAAAAGATCTCATTTCTTTTTCTGTTTTATAGCCATGAGAAAAAGCTCGTTCACAGACACACTCAGGGTCTTCATTAAAAAGGCAATACATTTTTTGAAACCCCAGATTACTCATGCCAATGTGGTATGAATTGGGATAAATGAGAACAATACTGGGTTGACCGTGAAAATTTTTGATAAGGGTGCCATGCTCAGCTTTTAGGAGTTCTTTTCGTGTCAAGTCTTGAGGACGAGCAGGGCTCATGGATAAGGACTCTTTTCTAATGGGGCACTTAATAAAAAAGCTCCTGAAATCGCTTTTGCTGGTAAACCATCAAAAGCGATTTCAGTTATTGAGATAGCAAACGATAAGCCGGATTCTGTTCGAGCACCCAAGAAACTGATGAATCTTGCGATTCATTTATTACTGGGTACGGAATAACTTTTATATTTTGTCATTCGTACGAGTATGTCTTTTAACGCTTTAGCGTTCAGTTTCTTGGGTGCTCGACATGTTCATTCATCTGGGATGATTGTTGCCAATCACCTCATGCAGTCTACCCATCGAGCACTAACGCTTAAGTTAAAAACTTAAACATTCATTCGAGCGAGAAGCTCTTGTAACTCAGAAATAAATTTATGAGTTAGTGCGCGACCTATTTGACCTTGCAATCCATAGAGTTTACCCTTTTCACTACAGCTCGAGCACTCAAGAAACTGATGAATCTTACGATTCATTTATTACTGGGTACGGAATAACTTTTATATTTTGTCATTCGTACTTATATGTCTTTCAACGCTTTAGCGTTCAGTTTATTGAGTGCTCGACGTACTTGGTTTCTGTGGCACTAGTCCTCAGCCCCTCAAAAAAGGCTGGGCGGCTGTTAGCCGCTATGGTTCTCTGTATTGTCCGGACTTTCCTCCGAGCACTCAAGAAGCGCTTAAAGAAATTCTTTTATGCTACCGTAATTTCGATCTAATAACCAACGCTTTGCTTGCCCTCTTGTTTTAAGAGCCCGTTCACGCTTCATAGCATCGCTTTTGTTATTATATGCTTCGTAATAAATAAGTTCCCACGTTTTATTCTTGGCGGACTTATTTTTTCCCGCATTATGATTATTGATTCTTTTTTTTTAAATCCGAAGTATAACCTAATATAGGTTGTACGTTCATCAGAGACTAAAAGATAAACATAGTACATAATCAATAATGCGCTTCTTGAGTGCTCGGCGAACATGTGTTTGCTATAGCTGAAAAATACTATATATTAGTTTAGGTCCATTATTCAAGGGCGTCTTTTTCATCGATGGCCATATTGGCAAGTAAATCAGCTTTTTTATTTTCATTTCTAGGGACGTGAACAAAGCTAATAGGCCGTAAGTCCTTGATGATTTTTTGTGCCCTAATGTAAAGATCTAAAATCTTTGGGTTTTTTACGCGATAGATGCCATTGAGTTGCTTTATCATGAGCTCTGAATCGGCATTAAGCAAAATATTTGTTGCTTCGAGTTTTTTCAGTTCTGTCAGCGCCAAAATCAGTCCTTCATATTCAGCCTGATTATTTGTCTGAATTCCCAAGAACTTCTTAAATCCTAACAGCTTGTTATTGTTTGTATAAATAACAGCTCCTGCGCCGGCAAGCCCTGGGTTTCCACGGCTGGCACCATCAGTAAAAACAATCCAATCAGGTTTCTTTGTAGTTGTCATAATAAATAAGTATTGAAGGGGTTTGGTTGTTGTTTAGGATATTTTAAAGGATTTGAACAGCAAGTTTTCTTCTTG
Organism: bacterium; assembly: GCA_018812345.1. Taxonomy (GTDB): domain Bacteria; phylum UBA10199; class UBA10199; order UBA10199; family JADGCS01; genus JAHJDR01. The sequence continues at coordinate 2,432 of JAHJDR010000252.1, forward strand.
TGGTGATAGCTTCGAGATGACCTTAAATACGTTATCTGTTAAATCACTTTTCACAGTTTCACGACGTGTGATAGGATGAGCTCCAGCTATCTCTTTAAGATTATTAGCTAATTCATGCATGACATGCCTGACTTCCGCTTTGGTGAATGAGTTCAAACTATCAACGCATGCAAGTTGCTCATGATCAGCAATATAAATCAATAATTCTGCGATTGTTTCTGGTGAATATTTCTTAAATTCCATAAGTTTACCCCTTAATTCGCTCGCTTAAGTCATATTTTTTGACAATTGTCAAACCTGGATTCAGCAAGGGCTAGTTCTTGCTTTATCTATCGCCCTATGAGCGATAAAGTTGCTTAAAAAAATTATATTTATTTTTTGTGCTGTTAGCGAGTGAAAAATAGAAGAGATTTGTGACAAAAACTATGATACTACGTAGTGCGTCGTGCGTACTGCGTGTAGATTACCAGTTGAAAGGGGATAATATATGGCAGGTTTTATAGAGGGGATTAAAGCAAAGATTAAAAATATAGTGGAACAAGAAGATCAGGAAGGAACGAGTGCCACAGAGCTTAAATCCTTGCAGAATATTATGCAAGAGTTGGAGCATTTGCCTGACATCGCGGCAAAGTTTTTAGCCTCATTTGCTTTTATACTCTGTCGTGTGGCCTATGCGGATGGTCATGTGAGTCCTGAAGAAATGGAAAAAATAAAAAAAGTACTTGTTAAGTGGGATGGGCTTACTGAAAAACATACTGAGGTTATTGCGAACATGGCACGCATGCAACATGCAATATTTAGCAGTACAGATAACTATCTTGTTGTGCGTGAATTTAAAGAAATCGCCAATCAAGAACAAATAAATCAACTACTTTATTCTTTGTTTGAAGTGGCTGCTAGCGATGATTCCATTACCAGTGCAGAAAGTGATACCATTTGTATGATTACAAAAGAATTGGGTCTCACTCATGATCAATTTATTGCCATGCGTAGCCAGTTTAGGGATAAGTTGGAAGCACTGAAATAGTAGCTTTAGTCTCGAAGTACTGGAGTGCCAGGGTAGAATAAGGCGCAAGGCTTAGGGCTTACGATAGACGCTAGACGCTAGACGCTAGCACGCTAGCACGCTAGCACGCTCTCATCCCAACCAAACCGAGCGTCTTTTCTTTAACAAATCTACTAAAATATTCTGAATCTCTCCACGTACTTTTTCTGAAAGCTTATGAACGAGCAATTCATTTTCGAGATCAGCTTTTTTATATTTTTCAAAAGACATGGGTTTGCCAAAATGGATGTGCCATTTTGTGGGAAAGGGGATGGTGCCCAAAAGTCCTAACCATGGAAATGTTGGTGTAATGGGTAGGTAGGGAATGTGGAGCGTTTTAGCTAGGATATTTGATTTATAAATGATGGGATGAATTTCTTCTGCACCTACAATGCCCACAGGAATGAGAGGGCTTTTTGTTTGCATGCATAGTTTTATAAAACCGCCACGTCCAAAACGTTGAAGTTGATAACGTTTGTTATAATGTTTTCCGATTCCTTTGACGCCCTCAGGAAAAACAATCACAAGATGTTCTTTTTTTAAGAGTCTTTCAGCATTTTCTTGGCAGGCCCTAATGGCTCCTGTGCGATACATGAATGTGCCGAGAATGGGCATGTGATAAACAAAATCTTCAACCAAAAAACGAGCATCACGTCGTACAGGGTGTTCGTTAACAA
>JAHJDR010000253.1 GCA_018812345.1 bacterium
AATACCAATACAAATAACTATGTGAGCAGCTCCCTCTTAGACAAAGGAAATTACAGCCTTAAGTTTGAAATTCTAAATATTGGAAGCATTTTTCAGAACAATTTCAGCTTATATTACAGTATCACCCGCAATTCTGTTCTAGAAGGACATTTCCAGTGTTTTATTAATGGCAGTTTCTTTATCAATCCAAATGAAACAGCTTTATGCTTCTCACCACAACCCAATCTGGAGATAGTAGAAGACTTAATATTTTTTGACTTTGAGATTGACTCATTGAATTTAGTCGACGAGCTAGACGAATCCAACAATGATTTCTCAGTATTTATTAACACAACATCAAACACAACTATTAATAATTCGAATACGAGCAATCCTTATATCTTGTTAAACTATTCTTATATGAATCTCACCACAATTGAGATCTTTGCATTTGCACATGATTTCGAGAGCGATTATTTAATGTTCAACGTGTTTCATAAAACACCTCTGAACAATACTTGGATACTTTTCTTGAGCCAGAACACTACTTGTTATAACCAGTATTCATGTGAGTTCAACTTTATCTATGAATTATTATATGGAGAGGGAAATTATCAGATTAAAGCAAACGCTGTCAGCAATACTTTCGAATCAAATTTCTCAATATTGAGCTTTGATCTAGAATTTGATAACTCAACTTATGAACAAAACAATACAGAGCCAGAAGATCCCGATCCTAATTACGACGAATACGAACCTGAAATGAACAATTCCAATAACACCACTACAAATGAGAGTGAAACTGAAAACGAAACCCTCTTGTTTAATAATTTTGTAAACACAATTTTTTTCCAGAACGATTCTGAAAATAATTTAAGTCTAGAAGGGCATCAGGAAAGATTTCTTTCAAAAACAAGATACCTTACTTTTATACAACAATTCTCAGGGGTTTTAGAAATAAATGGCTCAGAAACTGATTACTCATTATTGTTGACTACTAAGGAAGAATACGTTGACAGCGGCGATGATAGTAGTATGTTGGTGAAAAGTGCTTCCAAAGCGCATCTAAGAACAGAGGATAAACTTTTCATTTTCTTCATTGACGAACTATCAGATGACATAATAAAAGGACAACATTTCATAGGAGATGAGGTTTTATTTTCCAGAGACAACTCTGATTTGATACTGACAAAAGGTTTTGAGGTGTTTGACAAATGATGAAGCAGCTTCTCAAAATCATATTCTTGTTAGCAGTAACTGTACTAGCATCTAATCTCTCGTCTGCTACCGACAACCCAGGGATCGAGTTGGCGAGCATGGACTTCGAGATCAAGGAATCAGGAATAGCTTTTTTCTCAATCATGCTGTCAAACCCGGATTTCAGCAGCGATTTATCGATACCAAACTTCGACTCGGAAATCTTAAAAGTTTACACAATCAACAACAAAGAATTAGCGTATGACACCCAAAATGATACTCTTATCATACACCCCAGCAACCAATCCAACGTATCAACAATTACTATTGAACTAAGCTCTCAGAAACTAACATCAAAAGAAGGTTCTAACTGGCGTTTTGATCTAACTTCATTGGATAGTCTAAACGCCGAAAACGTCATCATGAGTGTCACTCTTCCTTATAATTCAACGATTAGAGCGCATTCTGAACCCGCGTTTATTTCTTCTGAGAACAATCATATTATAGTCGAGTGGTTTTTGAGTAATGAATTAGCAAAGAGCGTTATGATTCAATACATTGTTAATAGCATTTCAGAAAGCCAGATAATTGTTAATGAAGAAGAAAAAGGAATCAATAATTTAATCCTGTTTGGCATTGTGGGTTTAGTCATTATCTTGACATGCATGATAATCACCACAAAAAAACTCCATAACAAAGAAAAAGCATATGTGTCTGACCTACTAATAGGCTATGAAGTCGAAATAGTTAACCTGTTAAGAAAATCGAAAAAAGGATTAACCCAGAAAAGATTACAATTGGAGTCAAACATTCCAAAAAGCACGCTTTCAAGAACGCTCAGGAGGCTTGAAGTTAGAAATATAATAACCATTAATAATATGGGTCATCAAAACCTAATTGTTCTTAAAAAATAACTCTTGTTCCACTTTGTTCCGGGATAGTTTAATATTTTGTTCCAGATACATCAATACTGATAGAACAAACATACGTGTTGTTTTATTGGAGGTAATACAAATGAACAAAAAATTAATTTTAAGTAGTGTTTTAGTGATGCTGCTATTGGTTATAAGCGTTTCTGCTTGGTGGCTGATTGGAAGAGAAGAAGTACAAACATGTGCTGAC
>JAHJDR010000254.1 GCA_018812345.1 bacterium
GCTAGTCCAATCTTTACGAAAGCTCTTAGCACACTGCTTGTACTATTGAGAGAAATCTTTTCGTGATATTCTTTGGCTTTTTTGTATGCTTGTGTAGGAGTCATGGGGTGAGCTAAAGCTTTCATTACGGCCGTTCTTTGTGTTCCTCTTACGACCCAGGAATATAGATCAAGGTTCACCATCTTTTTATGAGGGGAAAGGGCTGGTAGTTAATTAAATTTATACTAAATGAATACTTTTTAGATTATCAATCTTTTGGTGTAAAGCTTAAATATGCGCATTGTTATTACTCTCAAGTAAATGATAAAAATGGATGAATTCCTTATTCGAGAAGAGAAAAGATTGTTTAAAAAGTATGGGGTTTCCGATCTTGATGCGGTGTTGGCTATGCAGTATAAGATTCTGAAAGATGAATATAAGTCTCAAAATTATTCGTCTAGATAAACTCTGCGGCGCTCGATCTTATTTCTTTCTAATAGATTGTCAGAAAAGTGAAATTCTAGAGTATTCTGATGAGGCTAAAAGCGTATAGCTTTCGCCTTCAGGTATAGAGGCTGTAGTGTAGCTTAGGTATCCGGAGGCGAAAGCTATATATATTAGTACTGATTTTTATTAGAATATGAGGTGAGGTTTATGGCCGAAAATGATATTTATAATAGTAAACGTCAGTATGAAACCATTATTCGGAAGATAGAAGGTGGAATTTATCTTCAACCAGACAAAACTACACATTACTTTATCCGAAACAAAGAGAATGTAAAATATTTTAAGCAATTGATTAATGAGTTTGAATTTCGAGATATTTCATATATCCGAAGAATCCAGATTATAAAAGCATTACGAAAAACCTGTTTTTGTACGGATAAAAATTTAAAAGATTTAACCCGAGAAGATGTGAAAGGGATTATATCGGAACTATATTCTGCACACAAAACACTTGCAACACGACGAGATTTCGTGAACTACAATAAAGCTATTTGGAAAATCATATTGCCCGAGATTGATAATAATGGCAGGCCTGATGATACAGTTGTCCCTTACCCATGGAGGATAGCCATTCACGCAGATAAAAGCCTACAGAGAGACAAAATCGATAAAATTTCATCCTCTGAATACGACAAGATACAAAACAGTCTGAACAAAGATCCTCGCATACAGCTATACTTTGCCTTAATGTATGAGTGCCTTGCAAGGCCACAGGAGTTGTGTTATGTGAACTTAGCGGATGTTGATGTCTATGATAATTATGCAAGGATAAGGATCAAGGAACACGGGAAAGAGGGGACAAAAACGTTACAAGTTATAGATAGCTATTATTATTTGGTAGAATGGCTCAATCGGCATCCCAAAAAAGATGATAAGACCAAGCCCCTTTTCATTACAATGAGCAACAACAATCGTTATGAAAGATTGACGCCAAAACATGCCAACAAAATATTAAGACGAAAGCTTAAAGAAATTGGAATTAACAAACCTATCACAAATTATTCTTTTAAAAGAAACGGAGTTACCGTTAGATATTTATCGGGAGAGTCCGCTCAGAATATTCAAAAAATAGCTGGATGGACATCAACGGAACAGCTTCGAACTTATGATCTGTCCGAACAGGAGGATTTTTTTAAAGAAGAACTAATCAAGAAGGGTATTCTTAAGGTTACCGATAAGGATAAAAATAGATTTGTGACCTATAAAATATGTTCATGCTGTAATTCGATTAATCCCAGAGCCAATGATATGTGTAGCCATTGTAAAAGACCTTTGAACAGGGAACGCATATTGAAAGAAGAGGCTAATAAAGAAAAAGAAATCCAAGATTTGAAAGAGCAGGTAGCATATATAATGAAGCTCACCAAATCTATAGATCTTGATCAGAAAATAGCTTTATCAAAAAACGGTTAACCTCTTTTTAATAATTTTTCTGCCTTTGAAAGCAAGTGATTCAATTCCTTCTTGGAATTAATCAGCTTGCCACTGATATTTTGTTGTATATCTCCTGATTTCTTGATTTTAATCATCTCATCGTCCATAGCTTGCTGTGTTGCCTTGAGGATATTGGTCTGGATAGAAATGTTATTTAGGTTTCTTGCGTATTCCTGCTTATTTTGAGGGCTTATTTTGCGATGTTCGTCGAGGTAGTATTTGAGGCGGTCAATGTTCTTTTCTATCAAATCTGCGTAATATTGGGCCCTGTAGAGGTCTGTCATCGTCATCTTCTGATTTTGGTAAAACAGGTTTATATTCTTTTTGGTTTCTTCGATGTTTTCGACCATTTTCTTGAGCAGTTTATAAATAGATGCCACAAAATAAAGAATAAAAGAAAGAGAATAAAAAATTTACACCAAATCACTACTTTTTGTATTGGTAGTCATTTAGTGTTTTTTGATAGCTGATACCATCTAAAGCATCATAGTAATCCTTCCGGTAATTCTCAAGAAAGTGGGAAGCCTTAGCATTGATGTCTTTTGCATGATCCACTAGCTCTTTGACATGATCAGCTATCTTGAGAACAGCTTTTTTGCATTTGTCTTCAAGAGTTTCTTCATTCATTTTGCATTCCCCCGTAAGAAAATTCTTATATTTTTGCCTTAGTGGTCAGAAAATCAAAAGCTCTCTCCGCAACCCGTATGATTTTTGGAAGGTCATTTCCGCTAAAGCTATTTGTGTGCTGCCATTCATCATTCTTGTCTTTGTAACTTTTCTGCAAGGTTACGCTTCTTATCTCGATATCCTTACCGTCTTTTCCTGCCTTATTTATAAAGACAGCGGCAGAGCAGTTTCCCTGTTGGAATCTTATCTCCGGTTGAGTTACTTTCTCGCTTTTTATTGTTTGTTTTTCTTTTGTCATTTTTGCCTCCACTATCACCTTGTTACTATTCAAGAGAAGTGAAGGAGAGTATAAATATTTTGCACTAAATCACTAATAATTAAAAAAGTACTAAAAAATAGGCAGTTTAGTCTCATGCCCAGGAGTTCTTTTGATGTTGGTAGTGTTATTGTTTTTGGCTTTTCCCCGCTGTTGTCCTTGCCTCATCAAAAGGCAAGTTAGATAGGTTTCTCACCTTCATAGGGGCTGGTTTTGAGTTGACCAGCAACTTTCACAGTCGAAGGTAGTGCATCTTTCACAAGGCAGGTCTTCTTCAAGTTCCAATTTGTCCTGATATTCTTTTTCAGCAGGCGTCATGCTAAACAGTTCATGTTTCTTTTCGACAATTTTGCTGAGGTCAATATCAGGACTTTCTGTAAGGCAGAGTTCGACATTGGCGTACCCGAATCCTCCACAGGGCAGCTTTTTTTTCATTGTTGCTTCGTATCCTTTTGAGTTGGAAAGGACAATGCTGTAATCATAAAGATTCCTTGCGTGATGGTCGTCCTGTGAGGAATGGAATGCGCCCATGTTATGATGGGAGTGAACCATCCCATCCCCACCCAGCTCTTCCTTAAACTCACAATCAGCAGAGGAAACTTCCTGCAAGGGTATTTTGAAGTCAATAATTGAATTGTTCTTGATCCAAAAAACAGCACCCCATTCTTTATTTTCCATCTGACGTGAAATGTGCAGCCATTGGCACCATATTGACCAGGGGATGTTAAGGATGATCGTGTTGGATGGGGAAGAGCACCAGCCGCATTCACCATAATTTTCAACCTTCACATCAAGCAAGTTACTGTTTTTGTTGTTCATCTTTTGCCTCCTTTTTTTCTTTCCAGCTCAAAAGAGCGTTTTGTAAAGCATCATTTCCGATCTCTCCGGACTCAATCTGCTCGATAGCATTGTTAAAGCCGGTTTCTTCAGATTCTGCCTTAATTTCATCGATAGCATCTTCAGAGTACCTTTGGTCACAATCCTCGCAATACCCATAACCGCTGTCATCAGGATCAATTCGGCTGCAATCATCGCAGTACCCGTAGTCATCAGGGATATGGTCACAGATGTTCTCCAGGATGTCCTCGCGGCCTTCTTCCATGGCATCATCCAGAATTTTACGGCAAACATACGAGCAGTTTTGAACATGAACCTTACCGATGTCATCCATGATACACAGCTCTTTGTAAAGCCTTGATGACACTCCAGCCGAAGCGGCGAATACCGCCGGAATAACCCATGAAGGAGTTATGGTATATCCCCGCTGTTCGTTTGACTCATCAAAGGAGAGAGGGAAGGCTTTGGATACATTAAGGACTGTCCCGTCATAACCTATCCTTTGATAATGCAATTTGTTTTTGTTGCAGTAAGCGCAGATTATCTGCTGACTTTTGAGGCTGTCCGTACAGCAAAAGATTACTCCGCGAAGCACAGTACAATCTTCCGGTTTGACTATACTGTTCTCGTGTGTTTCTATTCTTACTGTCTTTCGGATATTGCCGATGAAGTCCTTAGTGACGACAGTCTTTTTCATTCCCGAGTGGCGTTCTTCCAGAGGCAGCCTGTTCAGGTTTGACATTTCAAGATTGTCCGGATCCACGAGTATCAGTTCTTCAACTCCCGACATGGCAAGGAATACCGCTGTCCAGAATCCTGTGCCACCGCAACCCACAATTGAAGCCACTTTCGGGATGTTTAATTCCGGGATTCTGTTTTGCCTATCATAAATAGTTTCTTGAATCATGATTCAGCTCCTTTCGTTAAAGGATTGGTTCAATTAATCCTTGAGTTAATAATTTCTCAACACGGACCTGCATACTTTCATTACGGTTGTTGATGATCCCCGCAAGCTGTTCATGTTCTTTAGGGATAATCACTGTGCCTATGGACTCAATATTGATTATTTTGAAGGACTGTATTATCCTTTCAGCGATTTCCATTAAGGAATCAAGTGAGGAGGGAGGAGTGAATTGAATTTCTCCGGTGCAAATGCTATGGCCGTTATGGCTCATTCCAAGGAAGTGAAAACCGATTTCCGGCCTGGCCATAAAACAGTCAAACCGTCCTCTGGTGTCATACACTCCGTATATTCTGAAAGGATCGTGCGAGATGGTTTTTTTGAGCAGGTACGTTTTGTGTTTGAAATAAAGTTTGTTGATTATAAGCGGGCCGCAATAACCCTCAACGTATATCGAATTATTTTCGGCGCGGAAGGAATAATTCCCCTTAAAGGGAAGAGTGAATATGTTTTCTTTAAGGTTTTCAACAAAAGTTCTCCACGATAAATCAATCGCGCTTATAACCCGGGAAGTTTCTTTTGCTTTATTGATAAGCTTTGTATCAATCATGAGAGCCACCTCCTTTAATGTTCTTAGAATTAATAGAAGGGAGAGATCCTTTCGAATCTCTCCCTTTATCCCCCGGTACCCCATTAACTGCAATTAGCCTGCCTTCACATATCGTTTAACTTCGATTTCGTGATCCCTGAATTGATCAGGCAGGTCGTTTGTTGAAACGATTTCTTCACCATCAACAAGGATGGTAAAGGAATCAATGCCTTTCTCCTGAAGGATTCTCTTAAGGGTTTCCTTTACAGAATCAGAGGCATTTACCTCGACTTTTTCTCCGGTTATTGTGACGTTTGTTTTGTTTGTTCCTAATTCGTTTACGTTCATGATTATTCTCCTTTCGGTTAGTAAATTTAGCCTACATTACAATTCTGTTTTTATTCTGTGTTGTAGGCCCTTAATACAACTTCCTGTAGTTCCTGTTTTGTTCCGTTGTCCAGAAGACGTACAATTTCATACCATTTGCCGTCTTTGGCCTTCTGAGTTGGCATCGAAACAAACAGACCCGAACCATTCTTCGAAACGACTCTAACACCCTTAATAAGCAAAAGATCACCGATAAGCACATCGGCAAATGCTTTTAAGGTCGAGCCGTTATCTAACCTGTGTAAACGTGATACCTCAAACATTTTAATCACCCCCTTTCAGTTTTTGATTTTGTTTAACTGTTTCCATCCCTGTGCTTCACAGATTCTTTCCACATTTTGTGCCTGCGTTGGGTTCCAATACAGGTCACGGTCGACTTCGACAAAACTTGATTTCAATTCAGCAAGTTCTGGTAGGCTGAAATATCCCCATTCAGCCATTTCCAGATCGTTGTTGAGGATTGCGAATCCAAAAAACAATTTGTCTTGTTGGTCGTACTCTGTAGCGTACCAGTCACATCCACCGATAAAAAAGTGCATGTGAATGACTTTTTCTTTTAGCGGAGTGCTTTCGGAAGAGTAGAGTGGAGGGAGGGTTCTAAGTTCTGCATCTGTAGGTTTATTCCACACGGCTTTTCTCCTTTCGTGTTTGTATCCGGGATTTCTACCCAGATATCGTTTGGACTGATATCAACCCAATCTCTGATTTTCTGGCCTTGCCATTTCTCTTTTGGTATCCACACTGATTAAACCTCCTTTCTTATGAGCACCAAAATGTGCCTTTGGTTGTTTCGTGATATCCATCAAAGCTTAA
>JAHJDR010000255.1 GCA_018812345.1 bacterium
GCACGTAAAATGGAATACACTATTGAAGTCAAATCCATTTGTGTCAAAGATATTACTAAAGATCGCGGTATTGATAAAAAGTACTTCACAACAGATTATGAAAGCATTGCTCATGATCCAGAAATTGACATTATTATTGAATTAATGGGTGATTGTCCTGAAGCCTTAGAAGCTATTCAATTGGCCCTACAAAATAAGAATTCTGTGGTGACGGCCAATAAAGCCATTATGGCGCGACACGCAAAAGAACTTTTTGAGCTCGCAAAGGTGCATGATGCTGAAATTTTGTTTGAAGCCAGTGTTGCTGGTGCTATCCCTGTTTTACGTTCTATAAGAGAAGGGCTTGCTGCTAATCAGATTCAATCACTTTATGGCATCATTAATGGTACTGCAAATTATATCCTGACAAAAATGACCCAAGAGGGTGCTGATTATGCAGATGTTTTGAAAGAAGCTCAAGAAAAAGGTTATGCTGAGGCAGATCCTACCGCTGATGTGATGGGACATGATGCAGCCTATAAATTGAGTATTCTCGCCATGCTTTGTCATGGGAAAATCATCTCTGTGGATGATGTTTTTTGCCGTGGTATTCATTATATCAAATCGCTAGATATTGAGATGGCAGATAAATTTGGCTATGTGATAAAGCTTTTAGGAATTACAAAAGTTAACGGCGATCATTTCGAAGCACGTGTACATCCTACAATGATTAATAAGGCAAATCCGTTAGCTCATGTGAATGGTGCTTATAATGCTATTGAATACAAGTGTAATTATGCAGGAGATGGAATGCTGTATGGTCTTGGCGCTGGTGGCACTCCTACAGCTGCAGCTGTTGTGAGTGATGTGATTGAGCTAGTGCACAGTATTCGCTCAGAAAACAGAATAAATCTGCAACCTTCGGGTTTCTTGTCAGGCTCACTTGTTCCTGCTAAACCCATTGATATTCAAGATCTAAATTCCCGTTACTATGTTCGCTTTTCTGTTATGGATAAACCCAATGTGCTCTCTCGAATTACCACTGTTTTAGGTAAAAATAATATCAGTGTTCAGCATTTATACCAACATGGTGCTGATAAAGATCAGACAATTCCTCTTATCATTTTCACTCATGATACTTTGGAGCGTGATATTCGCCAGGCCCTTCGTGATATCGATAAAATGGATTTTATTACGCAAACTACTAAAATTATAAGAATCGAAGAATAGGATTGGTTCGACGGTTCGAAGGGTCGGGGGTTCGATGGACAAGAGGTAACTGATTGAAATGAAACAGCAAATTAACAAAGTTGACCCAATACAAAAAAAATGCTTTCCTCCCTATACTTAAGTTTTATAAACTTTTAGCTATTTCGTTTTTCGCTTGTTTTTGTTGTGACCAATTCACGATAACCGATAACCGAAAACCGAAAACCGATTATGATGGATCGTAACCTCGCATTAGAATTTATAAGGGTAACAGAAGCCGCAGCCATAGCATCAGCAAGACTTATGGGTCGTGGTGATCGTAATGAAGCTGATCAAGTGGCTGTGGATGCCATGCGTACAGCTTTTAATGGTATGCACATTGATGGTACTGTTGTGATTGGTGAAGGTGAGCGTGATGAAGCGCCCATGTTGTATATTGGTGAAAAGGTAGGCGATGGCAAAGGTCCTAAAATTGATATTGCTCTTGATCCTTTAGAAGGTACAAATCTTTGTGCTACAGGCGCGGCAAATGCTCTATCTGTTATTGCTATTGCAGAAGATGGTAATTTTCTTCATTCCCCTGATACATATATGAATAAAATAGCTGTTGGTCCTGAAGCCAAAGGACACATTGATATTAGGTGCTCAGCGACTGAGAATTTAAAAGAAGTGGCGGCCGCTAAACGTTGTCGCGTGGAAGATCTTACGGTTGTTATCTTAGAACGCGAACGTCATGAAGCTTTAATAGCAGAGGTTCGAGAAAATGGTGCTCGTATTAAGCTTATTGGTGATGGTGATATTTCAGCAGCCATTGCTGCTTGTTTTAAAGATACGGGTGTCGATATGCTCATGGGTATTGGTGGCGCTCCTGAAGGTGTGATTTCAGCAGCAGCCTTGCAGTGTATTGGTGGCGATATGCAGGGACAACTCAAGTTTCGACATGACGAAGAAAAAGAACGTGCTAAACGTATGGGCATTGTAGATTTTAATAAAATCTATACTATTGATGAGCTTGCTTATGGTGAGGTCATGTTTGCGGTCACAGGTGTGACCAATGGTGACTTTTTAAAAGGCGTCCATTTTCATGGTGGTGGTTGTAGCACCCAATCTCTGGTGATGCGCTCAAAGACCCAGACATTACGTTACATAACAACAGAGCATCATTTTAAATTTAAAC
>JAHJDR010000256.1 GCA_018812345.1 bacterium
CAAAAGAACCTAATGTTGTCAAAAATGCTGGTACTCTCATAATGAACCTCCAATAGCTCTATTATTGACTGATTTCACGAAAAGTTTCTTACTATTAACAAAAGTCCCACGCAGTCTCAATTTTGAGACTCGTGAGACTTTCTGAACTTCTAACCTCTTGAAATCACTCAAATCAAAATTGGCACACCCGTTGCACATAAAAGAAGTAACATAGAACTGTTATCTTTGATGATGACATTATATGTATTTATATGTATAATTACTATGAAGACAATTACATTTGAATGGGACCTTAAAAAAGAAGATCAGAATATTAAGAAGCACAAATGTTCTTTTCTAGAAGCCATACAGGTCTTTTATGATCCCAGGGTCATTCACTTAGAAGATGAAAACCACTCCAGTGTTGAAAACAGATTTTATGCGGTGGGGAAATCAGAAAAAGGTAATGTGATCACTGTGAGATATACGTGGCGAGAGGATAAAATCAGAATCTACGGTGCTGCGAAATGGAGAAAGTGGAGGAAATATTATGAAAAAAATTCCTGATCCCAACAAAATGAAGCGCATCAAGCACCCAGTCCTTGACAAAGAAAACGTCAAAGTCAGAATTACCACCTACATTGATGAAGACGTTCTTGCTTCGTTAAAAGATGTTGCAGATCAATCGGGTAATAAATATCAAACTCTGTTAAACACAATATTGCGAGAATATTTTTTTGGAGAAAAAAAGGGAATTCTTAATAGACTCTCTAAACTTGAAAAAGCTGTTTTTAAAAATGCACAACGGAGTTAGGCTGTTAACCTTTAATATTACTTTTATGATATTTTCCACTTGCCATTTTGTGAACGATCGTTTAGTGTGTTTTTACATTGAAAAAATAACATTTTTGTCACAACTCTGATGCCCACAACTAAGATTATATTTATATAAACTATCATTTTAACACAGAAGAAGGACGGCCCCATGTCAGAAAACGAAAAAACAAAATCTATTAACCTAGCCCTTACAAGTATTGAGCGCCAATTTGGCAAAGGCTCTATCATGCGACTGGGAGACCCCAGCACAAAACTTAAGAATACCGATCTCAACGTCATCTCTACAGGCTGCCTGTCGCTTGACATGGCCCTTGGCATTGGCGGCCTTCCTCAGGGACGTATTATAGAAGTTTTTGGTCCTGAGTCCTCTGGTAAAACAACCCTTGCCCTACACGCCATTGCTGAAGCTCAGAAAAAAGGCGGTATTTGCGCTTTCATCGACGCGGAACATGCCCTTGATGTTAACTATGCTAGAAAACTAGGTGTCAAGACTGACGATCTTTTAGTGAGTCAACCAGACTTTGGTGAACAAGCCTTAGAAATCGCAGAAACCCTTGTCCGTTCGAATGCTGTTGATGTTGTTGTTGTAGATTCTGTTGCTGCCCTCGTTCCCAAAAGTGAAATTGAAGGCGATATGGGTGATCATCAAATGGGCACACAAGCACGCCTCATGAGCCAGGCCTTAAGAAAACTCACAGGTACTGTTAGTAAATCAAACACTATGCTTGTTTTCATCAACCAAATCCGCATGAAAATTGGCGTCATGTTTGGCAACCCTGAAACCACAACCGGCGGCAATGCCTTAAAATTCTATTCTTCAATTCGTTTAGACATTCGCCGTATTGGCGCCATAAAACAAGGCGACCAAATCTTAGGCAACCGCACGCGCGTTAAAGTTGTTAAAAACAAAATGGCGCCTCCGTTTAAAGAAGTAGAATTTGACATCATGTATGGCGAAGGCTTTTCCTTAGAAGGCGATGTTCTTGATCTTGCTGTTACTCATGAAATCGTTGAAAAAAGTGGTGCGTGGTATTCATACGATGGCGAACGCATTGGTCAGGGCAGAGAAAATGTGAAAATCTTCTTAAAAGAAAATAAGGATGTTTTGAGCAAAATCAGCAAAGCCATTAAAGGCAAGGTTTTCCCTGATAGCGTGACCAACGGCGAAGCTGGTAACGAAAACAAGGAAACACCAAAGCCAAAAGCTAAAGCTAGTTAGTTTTTTCTTAAGTAATAATAGGCCTTTACACTAAACCCCCCAGGATTTATTCTTGGGGTTTTTTTTTTATTTCACGCAACTTTTTCTTAGATGATACGATAATCCCCCTATCAGAGCCACCAAGGGTGTGTGGGCTAAAAGGGCATACATGCAAACACTACCAATGCAATATCAAGTGAGCAATTTTGTAAATTGTCTGGGCATGCCAGACACGCAGGCACAAATGCGCTTTCCTTGTTTCTCCATAACAGGTGATATACCTATAGAAACAGACCCACGTCCAATTCATCAAATTGCAAGAAGTCCAGAAGCAAGGTTAAAAACCAATGATTTAAAAAGCCGCTGTGCAAGACTTGTTTTAGGACAACAGCATGGTCAAGGTCTTCGCCTGGAAAATGATGTGGGGTTTGCTTCTCTGCCTACCAAATGGCACATGACTCTTAATTCTCATGATCCTAGCAATCCATTAGGCAAGATTCATCAAGTTAGCTTTATAAGAAAAACTTCATTTTCACCAATCTCTCCCTCATATAATGGACCACTTCTTTCAGGCACGCCACCGCAAAGAATTCTTGCCAATGCCTTAACACAGATGCGTACAGAGGCCCTACCACTCGAGGAATCCATACACATCTTTTGGTCTGATAATGGTCACCCGATACTAACTCTAACGCAGCAAGACACCAGAGGCCTTTGGAGTCGCAGCGCTATTCTTTACATGCGCCCTGCACACGAAGAAACAGCCTTAGAACTCGTCTGGAAAAGCACAATTCCCGCTTTGGGTTGTAAAGAGTTTATGCCCGCAAGAAGAAAGATTCTAAGCCCCATGGATGCCGAAGTCTTTGGTCGCTGTTTTGCAGAAAAATTTAATATCACACCTGTTTTTTTGAGTGACTATGAAGAAATTGATCCTGTGCGCGGCACACAAAACACGGCAAAGTTCAGCCTTTTTTCCAAGCGCCTTACAGGCAGCTACCCTTCATTTTCTTTCTCTGCTTGCCTTTGTCGATTTTTTAAAAGTCAAGACCTTGCTTGGTTTGCTACAATGCGCGTTCGCTATACTGTTGAAGAATTGCAAGGTTCTTTGCCGCAACATTGGGGGCTGGCTGAGTATATTCTGGAATAAAACCTCCCCGCCGTCGTTTTTCTTTAACTTAAAATGTAGTCTGCTTCCACCGTCGTTCCTCGGCCATGCTCGGAGCTATGGTGGATTACCCTGATAAATCTTCCTGCAACACGTTGCAGGTATTGTTTTGATGTAAAAAAAGCCCCTTCACCTGTCTTAAAAAAGACTACTGAAAGGGCTAAATATAAACAATGTCACGAACAAAAACTTCTATTCTTCTGCAAATTGCTCTTTGATAAGGGTCAGTCTAAATTCAGTTGGCGTTACGCCTGTGGCTTTTCTAAAGAGATACGTAAAATACGCATGATCTTTTATGCCAACAAGATACGCAACTTCACCAACAGAGTTTTTGTGTTGTGACAAATAACTCTTTGCGCTTTCAATACGCATTTCTAGCAAGACACTTGTATAGGTCCTGTCTAGAAAGAATGAGAACAGTCTTTGAACTTTTCTAACACTTACAGCCAGAGCTTTTGCTAAGTCTGCAATGCTAGCTTCCTTGTAAAGATTGTCCTGCATCCAACCAAGACACTGCGCGAAAAGAAGTTCATCCTTTGTGGCATTAAAAGTGCTTGATTCGACCTCTTGAACAAAATCCTGAATGTGGCTCCTGTTTTGTTCAAAAGACTCCCTGAGAACAGTCGCTCTCCTTGTAAGGTATAACTTACGTATTGAAGGGTTTCTTGTGTTATTTGTTGAGGAAATATCCTCTGTTTGTGTTTGAAGATTTTGAGTATCCATACATACCATCCAAAGCAAAACTAATGCCAACAGGCATAACATTTTTAATCAATGATAATATAATGTTAAGCGTGCGGCCTTATTTTTTTGTG
>JAHJDR010000257.1 GCA_018812345.1 bacterium
AGATTTTTGAAAACGTCTTTTTCAATTTCGTAACCAACACCTCTCAACGCGAGACCAAGTGCAATTTCGAGATCACCCTCAAGATAACGATTAAGCAAATAGTCGATTGCAGCTTTGCGAATGGGGGAATTAAAAGGATCTAAACCCACAGCTGTTTCAAAATAATCAAGACTATCTTCAGCACGCCCAAAGCGCGCAGCCACTTCTGCTTTATAATAATAAGACCATGCTTTTTGTGTGAGATTTGTATTATTTAAATCATTAATCACATCTGTAAAAGCTTCATCCGCATTGATGTACTTTTCTAAAGCATATAGGTTCAGAGCCCGAATAAAAAGGGCTGAGCTTTTAGCTACGGTTGATTTCGTTTCTGTAGCTTTTTGTATAGCCAAATTCGCATTGTCTAAACCATTTTGATAATCACTTATTTGATAATAAGCCAAAGCCAAATTCTGATAAACATCCGTTAAAATATTACTGTGTAAAAAACTGGCTATGAATAAGTCTTTAGGTAAACCTGAAAAAAGACTGTGCATACGTAAGAATTTGGCATCATCTGTTTCTTGAGTTTCTATTTCAAGCTCAATAGCATGTAAAAGTTTAATAGCGTTCTCATAATTTTTTAATGAAAAATCAATCATGGCACGCTCAAATAAGATAGCCACTTTACTGTATCCTGTTGTTGCTGAAAGCTGGTCTAGCAAACGAGTCGCATAAGCAGTATTTCCTGTAACAGCATCAACGCGCGCTTTCAGGTACTTCTTGAGATTTTCATCAAATATTTCTGGCTCAATAATATCTATCATGAGTGCTAAGTTTTGGTATTCCTGCAAATTAATTTTTTCCAGAAGAAATAATATTTTATCATATGAGCTGGTTACAGGATATTCCAAGTCTGTATCGGGATCTGTTGCCGCGCGATAAACAATCCAATAATCTGCGACTTTCACAAGCCCTACACGCACTGTCTCTGTTAAGTCATATTTGAGTTTCAAATTAAAGGTGATCTCACACACACCATATTCGCCCTGCTCCACGACACGTAAATCTTCGAAATCTATTTCTTCAAGTTCTGTCAATAAATGATCTTTGAGCGATTCAGAATGATAAATATAGTGCTTTGCTGTTCTAAATTCGATTGATTGTTGTGCTCTTTGTTTAAGATAAAACTGGTACGTTGCCAAAGAAACGAGAATAATACTCGCAAAGAAAATAATGCCTAATAAAATCAATTCATGACCGTATGTTTTAATTTCTTTTTTTTCCATGTCAACTTTCTTGCACCGGAATGTTGAGTTCACTAATTTTTTGACGTAATTGTTCTATCTCTTCTTTTACTTTTTCTTGTGGGTAATAGCGATAGGCGTGTTTTCTAAAAGCCAAGCGTACACCAAGTTGTGCATATTTTCCGGCAGATATTGCCTGTGGTAGTTGATATCTTCGTTTATGCCTCACAAGTGAGGCAAAAAAACCAACGTGCTCTTCTGGTATGATATTTTTGTGTGTTTCTTCAGTGAGCTCCTTAATGATAATATTACTTTGACGCACAAGGGAAACCACAAATAAAACCATAAGCATCAGAAAAATCAAGGCTAATTCCGCACGCATAATGAATTCAATGATATTAAAATCTGCTTTAATAGATTGAACATAAGTTGCCAAAAAGTTCCATGTAGCATGCGTCACACAAGCCAAAATGAACCCAATAAAGAAAACAAAATAACGCTCAAACCTATGTAAAAAACGACCATAACCAATCATGGCACCCCAAACAGCTGTTGCTGAGGCATGCAATAAGGTTGTATGAATTTCCCTAAACCAAAGATTATACCACATTGCTAAAGCGCCACTACTAGGATAAACAACTTCTATAGCATAATGAACATTTTCAGATGCCGCAAAACCAAGCCCAATAAGAACCCCCAGCAAAATACCATCTGTAATATTATCTATTTTTTTGAGTTTAAAAAGTATAAGAATGATAAAACCCTTAGTCAATTCCTCTACAAAGGGAGCCACCATAACGGTAATCAGCATGTCATTGGCAATGGCACTATTTTGTTGATACACATCTAATAGGATATGAAAAAAAGTATTCCAAAAATAACTTAACAGGCCGGCACCAAAAGCACCCCACATAAAGGCAAAAACAACAATAAAGAACGATTCACGCTCAAAACGATCAAACCACCAGAAAAAAAGACCAAGCATGATCGCCGGGAAATAAGAATATAGGTAAATAATGAAAACATCCATTACGGTCATATCTAATGAAGTACCGAAGAACCGGAGTGCCACAGTACCAGAGAGTAATTTTTAATTATAACTCTGGCACACCGGCACCCTGGAACTAAACCTTTGTAAACCCTAATCTACAATCTTTCAACCACTTATACGATAGACGATAGACGCACAACGCTAGACGTCCCCAACAAAGTCCTTTACTTTAAACTTATATATATTAAAATATAGTAATCGTTGTGTCTAGATCTTGGGTTTCCTTTGACCCT
>JAHJDR010000258.1 GCA_018812345.1 bacterium
TGTCTCGATTGTCTCGACTGTCTCGCTTCCCCATTATCCCTCCTTCAAATCATTCTTTACTCTTTTCAGTGCCATCAAAAGCATGTCATTCTCAGCAGGAGTGCCTATAGTGATGCGTAAACAATTTTCTAGAGTTGTGTCATTGCTGACATCACGGATAATAACCTTTTCTTCTTCAACAAGTTTTTTTGTTACTTCTTTTGCTTTATCCATGCGAAGCAGGAGGAAGTTAGCTTCACTCGGAAAGACTTGCACCCCATCAATTGTTTGTAATTTTGAAAAAAGCCGACCTCTTTCCTTTATAATGTTTTGCGCGTGCTCCTGAATATATTTTGGGTGATCAAGAATTTCTTCAATTATGAGACAGGTTATTTTTGACAAGCGAAAAGGCGAGAGACATTTTTCAATGCTTTGCGCCATGTCAGAATCTGTAATAGCATAACCGAAACGAACGCCCGCAAGGGCTGCTGCTCGTGAAAAACTGCGTAGAATGACAAGATTAGAAAAATCATTTAACCAATCTAAGGCTGTTTCTGCTGTAAAATAATAAAAGGCCTCATCAATTATTACAGGACAATTAGCCATTTGAATAATGCGATAGAGACTTTTTTTATCAAACAATGTTCCTGTGGGAGAATTAGGGTTAGCTATGAGTATGAGGCCTGGTTTTTCCTTTTTAATTGCTGTAATCGTTCTTTCAGGAAGGAGTTCAAAATCTTCGCTTAAAGGAACCTTTGCTAGTTTTCTGCCTTGGAGAAGAATTTGTTTTTCATAATGTGAAAAACTGGGATCCAAGATGAGCACTTTGCTGTTTTGCGGAATCATGTTGATAAGAGCCTGAACAATTGAGTTAGTACCATTTGATAAAACAAATTGTTCTAGGAGGACATTATGTTCTTTGGCGAGTTTGCGTAAAACAGGCTTGTAATCTTCGTTCAAGGGATAACGATTCCAATCGGCTTTGATGAGTTTTTCTGTAATAGCTACTTTAAGTTCTATGGGGACATCCCATGGAGATTCGTTTTGATCGAGCTTGATTCCCGGTCTGTACGGAACCTGGTAGATTTCTGTGTCTTCAATTTCTGTACGAAAGTATTTTTTCATATTTTCTAGGGTCGCGGGTTCACGGGTTCGTGGGGCCGCGGGGTTGTTTTATAATTTGCTTTTCATTAAGCTAATAGTTTGTTTGTAATCTTCACTGTTGAAGATGGCGGAACCGGCTACGAAAACATTTGTGCCGCATTGTGAGAGTTCGCCAATGTTTTCTGTTGTGACGCCGCCATCAATTTCAATGAGAAGATCAGGGTAATGCTTGTCTCTGATGTCTTTTAATTGTGAAATTTTATTTTTACAGTAAGGGATGAATTTTTGACCACCAAAACCAGGGTTAACAGTCATGAGCAATACAAAATCAAGAAGTCCTAAGACATCTGTTATTGTATCAAGCGGTGTTGCGGGATTGAGAGCTATACCTGCTTTGACGCCATGATCTTTAATGAGATTAATTGTTCTGTCCAGGTGATAGCCTGTTTCTTGGTGTACAGAAATCCAGTCAGCCCCGGCTTTAGCAAAAGCCCCAATGTACTTTTCTGGGTTTTCAATCATAAGGTGTACATCAAAGGGGAGTTTAGTTGTTTTTTTGAGAGAGGAAACAACGAGAGGTCCAATGGTGATGTTGGGTACAAAATGACCGTCCATAACATCGACATGAATGATGTCGGCACCCGCTTGTTCAACAGCTTGTACGTCTTCAGCTAGTTTGGCAAAATCAGCAGAAAGGATTGAAGGGGCGATTAGTTTTTTTGACATATTAATTCGTCTAGCATCTCACGTCACTCGTCTTTTACCCTGAGTATCATCGAAGGGTACTATAGACGACAGACGCTAGACGCTAGACGCAATTAGGTTCCTAATATTACAGAGTCTGCTTTTAGCCTAAGTCCATTAGCAAGATCAAATGCAGACATACGCTTTTTCCCTTGTATTTGAACTTCGGTAATCAGAAGTTCCCCTTGTCCTGTTTGGATGGTAAGGCCATTTTTTCCAATATGTATCATTTTTCCTGGTGATCCTTGTTTGTCAATATTGATTACTTTGCTGGCATAAATTTTTAAAGGTAATTGGTTCAGTGATGTTGTCGCTGTTGGCCAAGGGAGCAGGGCCCTTATTTGGTTAAAAATTTCTAAACTTGGTTTGGTCCAATCAATGGGCGAAAGATCACGAGACATCTTTGGCGCAAAGGTGACAAGGTGAGCCTCTTGGTTTGTTGGTGTGAGGTTATTGTTCTTTATGGCTTCTATGGCTTCAATGATTGCCTGAGAGCCGAGATAAGCTAACTTATGCGTGAGTGTCACACTTGTGTCTTCAGGTGTTATTGTGAGTTCTTTTGAAAGGAATACAGGGCCGGCATCCATCTGTTTTACCACACGCATGATCGCAACACCTGTTTTTTCTTCGCCATGTAAAAGGGCATAATTAATGGGGGCTGCTCCACGGTACTTTGGAAGTAATGAGGCATGTACATTAAGTGATTCTTTTTGAGGAATGCTAAGAAGACGTTCAGGCAACATTTTTCCATAAGCGGCGACAATGAGAAAATCAGGCTTTAATGCTTCTATGTGTTTCAGCACGGTTTCATCATTGACTCGCTCAGGTTGGTAAAGCGGTAGATTATGTTCTTTAGCATAAATAGCGACTGGCGGTGCTGCCATTTTTTGTCCTCGGCCTTTGGGGCGATCTGGTTGTGCATACACAGCATCAATGCAAAGACCTGAGTCATGCAGGGTCTTGAGAATAGTTGCCGCAAACGCGGGCGTTCCCATGAAAACAATGTGGGTATTCGTTAAGCGCTCGGTCATAGGTCGTGAAAGTAATCGGAGTTTTGTTATTTGTAAAGGATAACAAAAAACCCGGCATCTTTTCAGATTGCCGGGCTTTTCATGGTAGACAAAGGAATAGAAACTATACGCTCGGAAGACTTCCATCATCACTGCCAACATCATCTGCAATAGCAGCTTCTTCCGTATCCGTATAGATAACGGCGCTACCATCCTCGCGAAATATTAAGACCGCATAATCTTTAGTAGGTAGAACAAAAGTACCACGAAACGTATTCATATTAGCGATATTAATATTAGCGGGATAATGCCCCCCCCCACAACTCATGGATTCTGATGGTTTGGTATATTGACGCATTGAGGCATCGCTTGCCTCGTCACCATGGCTAGAAACAGGTGATCCACATAATCTATCGCGCCAAGAACTCATAATTCACTACCCCCGTGAAATTAATAAGCAAACCACATGCCAATATGAAAAAAAAATAGAATCTTAAACTTGTTGTTATTATTAGAAGTATTCGAGGGTGCTTTTTTGCTGAGACTGTACTAGGCAAAAAGTAGCTGTTTTAGGAGGCTTTTAAGTCAATAATATGACTCTATAAAAGGTATTATTTTCCTAGAGCAGACTGCTAACCCTCTTTTTATAGGTGTTTCAGGATTTATTGCCTGAGGCACGTGTTGTCATTACCTTTATGCATATTATTATAGATGGCTATAATCTCATACGACAAGTTCCTTCATTAGTCCGAAAAGAGCAGGTCTCTTTAGAGGCTGGTCGAGAGGAATTAATCAACTTATTGGCGCAGTATAAAAAAATTAAGCGACATAAAATTACCGTGGTTTTTGACGGTGTTCTCAATTTGAGTGAGTTTTCACCGGCCTATCAACAAGCGGGTATTCATATTCGATTTTCCCCTGAGGGGAAGAATGCTGATAGGGTGATTTGTGATTTATTGGAAAAAGAAAGAGATGTGGCTTTAGCTGTTAGTTCTGATAATAGTGTTATTCAAGGGGCTGAAAAACATGCTTGTGGTGTGATAAAGTCGCCAGCATTTTATGATAAAGTGTATATGGCTGTTGCCTTTTATACTATGGGTGAAAAAGATGATGTTATTTCACATAAGCCAGCTCATAAAAGATGGATGACGAAGAAAAAGGGGCCGACAAAAAAGTTACCAAAAAGAGAGCGTAAGAATAAGAAAAAGACGGATAAGTTATAATCTTTGGGTCGACGGGTCGAAGGGTCGATGGGGGCTGGGATCGTTCTGCGTTGTGCGTTATGCGAAAGAATAGGGGGACTGGGGATTTTTGATTCTTACGGACAACGGGTTACGGGCTACGGATCTTGGGGTTTTAAAATAATTTGCAATAAGCAATTAGCAATCGGCTATTGGCAATTTCAA
>JAHJDR010000259.1 GCA_018812345.1 bacterium
CATTGGCTCATCGGAGCCTCGGATCATTTAAGCTCGCAAATATTTTTTCAGGTGTAATTGGCAGTTGCGTCACACGAACTCCCACGGCATTAAATACCGCATTCCCAATAGTACCTGCCATGAGTTCATTTGTGGGCTCTCCAATGGATTTAGCTCCAAAAGGTCCTGATGGATCGGGGTTTTCAACAAGAAAGACTTTCATATCAGGTGTGTCAAGAGAGCGCGGTATTTTATAACTATTAAAATTAAGATTTTGAATTTTACCGTCTTTGTGAACAATTTCTTCTGATAACGCTTGTCCTATACCCATAACTATACCACCATAAATCTGACCTTTAAGCATTTCTGGGTTAATGGCTCGACCTACATCATGAGTAGCCACAACAGAAAGAACTTTTACTTTACCTGTCTTTGCATTCACTTCCACGTCACAGGCCTGACAGCCATAAACATAGGTAAAGTAGGGATCACCTTGTCCTTTTTCTTCATCCCAATTGACTTTTGGTCCTTGCCAGGTGCCAAAAGCATAGGGATAGATACGATTTTTGTAGCATAAGGCAGCGGCTTGAGAAAACAAGAGCTCTTTTTTTGTGCGCGGATTGATAATTTTATCTTTGGCAAAAATATACCCTTGTTTTGATTTTCCCAATTTCTTTTCCAAAACAGGGAGTAGGGTGTTTTTAATTTGTCTGGCAGCATCAATGACGGCATTGCCACCAGCCAAAGTGCCGCGCGAAGCTACTGTTGATTTGCCGTCAGGAACTGAGCTTGTGTCCGTATCCATAAAAATAATTGAATCAGGATTGATGCCCAATTCAATAGAAAGGATTCGGATCATGGCTGTTTTAGAACCTTGGCCATTTTCAGAAACACCAGTTTCCAGTAAAACAGAACCATCTTCTTGAATGTTTACAATGGCTGAACAAAAATCAGCACCTTCTGCGCCCAAGCTCACACCACGGTACGAACAGGCCAAGCCAACACCATAGAGCTTATTATCACTGTTTGGTTGGCCTTTTGAAATCTTTTTATATTTGTTGTCCCAATCAAATTCTTTAAGTGTTTTTTGTACCACAGCACCAATAGAAACTTGATGACCAGCAAGGGTTTGTCCTGTATGTGTTTTGTCATTTTGTAAAAATAAGTTTTTTTGGCGAAAAGTTATGGGATCGATGCCCCGTTCATGAGCTACCATATCCATAAATGATTCTGTGGCAAAATTGTATTGTGGTGTGCCAAAACCGCGCATGGCTCCTGAAAATGTGTTGTTCGTATAAACAGCCATGCCATCACAGTGGACATGAGGGATTTTGTATGGGCCTGTGCATTGAACAGTGGGGCGCCACACAACATAGGGAGAAACTGAACAATAGGGGCCGCCATCGATTACAAAACTTGATTTAAAAGCTGTGATTTTTTTCTCATCATTAACAGCCATCTTGAGTTTTATGGTAAAAGGATGTCTTTTGTAACTTTCACGAATAGATTCTTCACGTGTGAGTGTTAGCTTAACAGGCTTTTCTGTTCTCCAGGCTAAAAGGGCTGTGCGTGCACAAAGTGCTGAAATGGTATCATCACGCCCCCCAAAGCCGCCACCCAGAGTTGTTTGAATCACACGCACCTTATTGAGTGTGAGACCCAAAAAACACGCTACATAGCGCCTTGTAGAAAAGGGATGTTGCATGCCACCATAAATCGTAATGGTGTTATTGGGGTTTTTGATGGCTACACAGGATTCAGGCTCTAAGTAAGCGTGCTCAATGAATTGAGTTTGGAAATCAGCATCAAAAACATGTTTTGCTTCTTCAAATATTTTATCAGGATTACCGGAACGCACTTTACTTGTGGCAGTGACATTATCTTTTCTGTCTTCATGAATGAGAGGCGCATCTGGTTTAAGGGCATCAACAGGGTTGAGCACAGCGGGTAAGGTTTCATAGGTTGTTTGAATGGCATCAACAGCTTTGCAGGCTATTGTGTAATTTTTGGCTGCCACAACAGCCACAACATCACCATGGTAGCGTACTTTATCATCAGCGAGTATTCTGTGATCACGAATCACTTCACCAACTATGTTTGTGCCCATAGCATCTTTAGCGGTGATGATGCTAAACACACCTGGAATTTTCAGGGCTTCAGTTGTATCAATTTGGATAATTTTGGCATGGGGATGTTCAGAATAGAGCTGCTTGGCATAAAGCATTTGATCTAGCTTCATATCATCAGCATAAATGGCTTTACCTGTTACTTTTTCATGACCATCACAGCGTTTCATAGTAAATTGGCGTCTAGAGTCTTTAGTCTAGCGTCTAGCGTGAAAAAATATATACGATAGACGATAAACGATAGACGATAGACGATAGGGAAGCTTCTTAAACGTCAAAGTTACATTTATCAAGAAATCATCACTCACAGACAAAGCCAGTATTCTTTTAAAGTATATATATTTCATAAATAATGAAGAATGGTGATGAGGCGTGTTAAATTTCTTTTTTTAAATATACATAAAAGTGATAAAAGGGCGTTTTTGGGCTCATTTTTTTGGCATCGCGATTGCAATAGAGAATACTAGGTGTCATGAAAAAAGGGAGGAATATGAAAAATAGAATAAGTAATAATAGAGGTTTTTCACTAATTGAATGTGCTCTGACAATTCTTATTGTTTCAACAGCCCTCATTGTGAGCATGTCCGTTCTCCAGGACGGTGTTATGGCCAATACTTATTCTGAAGGAACTACAGTCGCGACACAAATTGCTAATGAGAAACTTGAAGAGATCTTGGCAGATAAAGCCTATCGTGGGTATTCCTACGTAATTGATTCTGCAAATTATCCTGAAGAAATAATTCAGGGGGAGATTACAAGAAGTGTTGTAGTGACTGAAGTGAGTGATACCGATTTTAACACTGCCGAAGAAGGTTCTGGTTTAAGTAAAGTAGATGTTGTTGTAAAATGGGCTAAAGATGAAGAAGTTGTGTTAACAACATTAGTGAGTGATTATGATTTCTAGCTTTTCTTAATCTTCTGTTTAAGGAACATATCTTTGTGTCTTGCACGTAAACTAACCCCATGAAAAATATAGAGAAGTATTTCTCAAATACTTTTTAATGAAACCATTTTATATAAAAGTTCCCTAGCGTTAAGTGTTTTTAGCTGTTATACTAAAAAGTACTTTCATGGGGGAAAATGCAATATCCCATTAGCATATGAATGATTTTTTTGGGGGTCACTATGTTTAAGCTTATCAAGAATAACCAGGGTAAAA
>JAHJDR010000036.1 GCA_018812345.1 bacterium
ATGTTCTTCTTAGAGAGCAGGGTGCTTCATTAAATGATCTGAGCGAAGAACAACTAAATGATTTTTATGGCAAAAGAGCTGTTGATATTGTTGATTTGATTTATGAGTCAGTACCAACCTTAACAATGTCTAAAACAGTTTATTATCAGCGTCGCCATGCCCTATTTCTTGATCTTGCAAGTACCAGGTTAGAGCCTATGCCCGGGTTTGAACCGTTTATTTTACAAATGCAAAACTGTCATTACAAACTAGCTTTAGCAACATCTGGTACGCGGGAATACGTGAATTTATTTATAGAAAAATATTCTTTGCATGATATTTTTTCAGTGATTGTGACAGGTAATGATGTGTCTCAAGGCAAGCCTCACCCTGATGTTTATCTCAGGGCAGCTGAAAAGCTTAAGGCTCTACCAGAAGAATGTCTTGTTTTAGAAGATGCTACGCATGGTGTCGTCGCAGCAAAGGATGCTGGCATGATATGTGTTGCCATCAGGAATCCCTTTGTAAAGAACCCATTAGATTTGAGCCTGGCTGACTGTATTGTTAATTCTCTATCTGAGATAACGGAAGAATTTATACGAAGGATTCTATGATAATACAGGAATATCTCTATTAATAGAAGTTTGTTTGCAATTTTAACCATGTAAAATAATTAGTAAAAACATCATATAAAACTGTAGATTATTCTTGTTCATTGTATGATCCCTGACACTTGCAATTTGAAGAGTTTATTGCAAGGGAATGAGACATGTTTAAAAAGTTTATCAAAATAATGAAAATGGCACCAGCCATTGAGCGGTTAAACATTGATAAGGATGAGTTGCAAAGAGTTTATCGTTATTGGCGCATTCGTGCCTTTTATTCTGTTTTTATTGGTTATGCTTTTTTTTACATCTGTCGCACAAATCTTTCCATAGCCATGCCGCGCATCATTCAGGATTTAGGGTACTCTAAAACGCAAATGGGAATTGTTACTTCTTTATTTTATGTAACCTATGCCATTGCCAAATTCACAAATGGTGTGCTTTGCGATAAAGCCAATCCTCGTTATTTTATGGCGTTGGGCTTGTTTTTGGCCTCTTGTGTGAATATCTTTTTTGCCTTTAGTCCTGCTATGGCATCAAATCTAACAGTTGTTGTTGGTGCTACGATTAGCCCCATCTTTTTCTTTGCACTGTTTTGGGCTATTAATGGTTATATGCAGTCCATGGGATCTCCTATGGGACCAAAGGTCATGTCATCATGGTTTAGTATTTCTGAGCGGGGTACAAAATATTCTGTTTATAATACCTGCCACAATGTTGGCGCCTTTATTATTATGGCTGTTGGTGGCTGGATTGTTCAAAAATGGGGTTGGCAAGCAGGTTTTTACATTCCCGGTATGTTTTGTGCTTTAGGGGCTTTATTTGTTGTCAATCGCCTGCGTGATAGACCTGAGTCTCTTGGTTTACCCTCTGTGAATGAGTATCGCAATGATTATTCAGCCATGGAAAAAGATAATACCAAAATTACAGATTCATCAACACTCAAGGAAATTGCCTGGCACTATGTGTTTTCTAATTACCGCATTTGGTTACTCGCCTTTGCATCACTTTTTGTTTACATTATTCGGTATGGTTTAATGGATTGGGCACCTACCTATCTTGTGGAAGCTAAAGGCAGTTCTATTGGGTTTGCTGGATTAAAAGCCTCTGTGATTGAGCTTTTTGGAATTCCGGGTGGTATCTTAGCAGGCATGGCCACAGATTTCTTTTTAAAAGGTCGTCGTATTCCGGTTGCCATTATTTGCCTGGCTTGTTTGGGGCTTTCTGCCACAGCCCTCTTTTTTGTGCCACCAGGACATCCCATACTTGATACGGTTTTACTGGCAGCCTGTGGTTTCTTTACATATGGCCCCCAGATGTTAATACCTGGATTGGCTGCGATTGATTTTGCTACCAGACGTGCAGCCGGAACAGCTGTTGGTTTGACAGGGTCGTTTAGTTATTTTGGTGCTATGGTGAGTGGTGTTGGGAGCGGTATTCTCATTGATAAGTTTGGTTGGAATGGTGGTTTTTACCTTTGGGTAGGTTCAGCACTCATTGCCATGTTCCTAGTTCTTCCTTTGTGGAAAGCAAAGGCGTTGTCTGATTAAAGTGTTAATCCACTAAAATTATTTAGTATTGATGAGGATATTCAAATACTCATGATATTTTTTGGGCAAATTATTGTAGAGTTTTTGTTGTCTCTCTGTATTTGCGCTTTTTGTTTTTTCATAAAAGCGTTGCATCTTATTGGCAACTTTTTGAGTGAGGTTGCTATCACTGCTATCCTCTGACAGTTTTTGAGCGAGCTGTGTAAAATCAGAGATTACGATCTTTTGTTTTTCATTGAGTGTTTTAGCTAATAGTTTGTAGCAAATTCCTCGAAAGTGATTAGATAAGGTTTTTGCTTTACTAGAGTAACCCAACTCTCCTTCAGCCAGGGTGATGTTAAAGCCAACATTACGAAGTGCTGCGAGTTCGTTTTCTTCCACACGATCAAAAAGGGAGGAAAGTTTATTTGTTTTTGTTGAGTCTCTTTTGCGCGGGGCTTGGGAGAGATGTTTTTCCGTTATCTCAGTATCATCAGAAAAGGTAGCGCGATCAGCAGCAATGGTTAGCGTTGTTTTTAACTCACTCACATTGAAATTATTATAATTAAGTGACGTGAGATAATCTCTTGTAGCGTCATTAATCGTGAGTGTTTGATTATTAGCGCGATTCCATTGTTTTAAAAAGTGGTCCATGAGATCTGGCACATCTTTTTTACGATATTTAAGTGGTGGAATAGAAATTGTGCCACGCGCATTAATGCGACGATAGAAATCAGCACGCATGAGACCTTCTTTAATTTCGTCTTTAAGGGGTGTGTTTGTAGCAAAGACAAAACGTACATTGACTTGCTTGGCATCACCAATGCCTGCGGCAGGATTATAGGGACGACCTTCAAGCGGGAGAAGCAAGAGTCTTTGGGCTTGGTGTGGGATGAGCTCTACTTCATCAAGAAAAAGTGTGCCGCCATCGTATTTTTCTAAAAGACCTGGCTGGCCTTCTTTGGGAATTCCTTGAATGCCGCAGTTTTTGCCATAACCAAAGAGTTTGCCGAGAACAACTAAGGGGTCAGCAGAGGCAAACTCAACACAGTTAAATTCGCCAAAGAGTTTTTCGCGCCTAATGGATAGCATGTGAATAGATTTGGCAATGCCTGTTTTACCACTGCCTGTAGGGCCATATATAAGAACAGGATCATTATCTTTGGCGCGAATAATGGCATCCATGAGTGTTTTCAAAAACTCAGGACTGGATCCAACAAGCTCGGTTTGTCTTAGGTCATGAAAGTTTGTGTGCTTGGATTCTAGTTCAACAATTTCACTCTTAATTTTTTGTTCCAGCTCAGGGTCTAAGATGTTTTCTAAGTGATCTTTTTCAGTGTGTGCGTAAGAGAGTTGTTTTTGTTTGAGTTCTAGAAATGTATTTTGTTCTACGATGTCTTCGCTGATGTTTGTAAAGTCTTCAGCAAGAGCTGTTAAATTTTCAGCAGCTTTTGATAGGCTTTCATTTGATAGGAGAGGTCCGTCTATGAGTTCGTCACGTTGTTTTAGCTTGTGGAGAGTTGTGGCTATTTGTGTGAGAGGTTTTTTGAGTGTGTTCTTTAGGATG
>JAHJDR010000260.1 GCA_018812345.1 bacterium
ACAACACCAGCACCTACTGTGCGGCCACCTTCACGTATTGCAAAACGTAATTCTTTTTCCATAGCGATCGGTGTGATCAGCTCTACGCTTACAGCTACGTTTTCACCAGGCATGACCATTTCAGTGCCTTCTTTTAATGTTACCGTACCTGTTACGTCTGTTGTTCTAAAGTAAAACTGTGGTCGGTAATTTTTGAAAAATGGTGTGTGACGGCCACCTTCTTCTTTTGTTAACACATACACTTCTGCTTTAAATTTCTTATGTGGTGTAATGGTGCCGGGCTTGGCTAATACTTGCCCACGTTCTACTTCTTCTTTATCCACACCACGAAGCAAACAACCTACGTTGTCACCGGCTCGGCCTTCATCAAGAAGTTTACGGAACATTTCTACGCCTGTTACAACTGTTTTACGTGTGTCGCGAATACCGACGATTTCAACTTCTTCGCCAACATTGATAATACCACGCTCAATACGACCTGTTACTACCGTACCACGACCAGAAATACTAAATACGTCTTCCATAGGCATTAAGAAGGGCTTGTCTGTGGGACGTTCTGGTGTGGGTATATAACTATCTACCGCTTCCATTAATCTTATGATAGATTCTGATGCCATATCGCTGACAACACCTTCTAAGGCTTGTTTAGCACTACCACGAACGATAGGAATATCGTCACCAGGAAATTTATATATGCTTAGTAACTCGCGTACTTCTAATTCTACTAAGTCTAATAATTCAGGATCATCAACCATGTCTACTTTGTTTAAATAAACTACGATGTAAGGAACACCTACTTGGCGTGCGAGTAAGATGTGTTCACGTGTTTGAGGCATAGGACCATCAGCGGCACTTACGACTAAGATAGCACCATCCATTTGAGCCGCACCAGTAATCATGTTCTTTACATAGTCAGCATGGCCAGGACAATCTACATGCGCATAGTGACGTGTTTCTGTTTGATATTCTACGTGGGCTGTTGCAATTGTGATACCGCGTTCACGCTCTTCAGGAGCTTTATCAATTTCATCAAAAGGTGTGAATGTGGCGCCACCTTTTTCTGCCAAAATCTTTGTGATAGCAGCTGTTAATGTTGTTTTACCATGATCTACGTGGCCTACTGTGCCAACATTTACGTGTGGTTTACTGCGTTCAAATTTTTCCTTAGCCATTCTTTTTCTCCTTTAATATCCTCTAATTCTTTTTACAATTTCCTCAGAAACCTGAGGAGGAACTTTATCATAACAATCAAATTGCATTGTGTAAGAAGCTCGTCCCTGACTTATTGATCGTAAATCAGTTGCGTAACCAAACATTTTTGCTAGAGGCACTAAGCCACGTACAATTTGGTGATTACGTTTTGCTTCCATTTTCTGAATCTTTCCACGTCTGGCGTTTAAATCAGCAATGACATCTCCCATGAAATTTTCTGGAGTCACAACTTCTGTATCCATAATAGGTTCAAGTAGTACGGGTCCCGCTTTCAAACAAAGCTCTCTAAAACACATAGAGGCGGCAATTTTAAAAGCCAGTTCAGTGCTGTTTTCTTCATCAAAAGCTGCCTTAAGAAGAACAACCTTCACACCAATCACTGGATAACCAACCAAAACACCATTATCGAGTGACTCTTTAATCCCTATTTCGCAGGCTTTGATAAAAGGTTCTGGAAAACTGGAACTATCAATATCACTCTGAAACGTAAAAGGTTCAGAACTATTTATTGGTATTGCCTTCATCGTTATATGGGCCATTTGTTTGCGATTCCCAAGAGGCTTATCATAAAGAAACGTGTGTGTTGTTTCTTTATGGATTGTTTCACAATAAGCTACTTGGGGTTTGCCCACATTTGCTTGAGCTTTAAAATCTCTAAATAAGCGATCAACAATAATATCTAAATGAAGTTCACCCATTCCTGAGATGATTGTTTGTCCCGATTCTTCATCAATATGAACTCTGAAGGTAGGATCTTCAATCATCATTTTTTGAAGCGAGGATTCTAGCTTTTCTTGATCCGCTTTTGTTTTAGGCTCAATCGCAATATTAATAACAGGTTCTGGAGCTTCTAATCGTTCTAATAATATAGGAGAAGACTCATCACATAACGTATCTCCTGTTCTGGTAAAACGAAGACCAACAAGAACCGCAATATCTCCAATGCGTATTTGCTCTACTTCTTGTCTTTTGTTGGCATGCATAACAAGCAATCGACCAACGCGTTCTTTTTTTCCAGAGCTGGCATTTAATACACGCTCACCCACTTTTAACCGACCAGAATAAACCCTGATATAACTAATCTGACCCACAAAAGGATCTGACATGATTTTGAAAACAAGGGCTGCAAAAGGTTCTTTCGATGACGGTTTGCGCTCTAATATTTTTTCATAATCATGAATATCATGGCCTTGAACTGGGGGCAAATCTATAGGAGACGGCAGGAGTGCTAAAACAGCATCAAGCAATGGTTGAATACCTTTATTTTTAAATGCTGTTCCACAAAAAACAGGAATGCATTTAATTTTAAGACAGGATTTTCTCAGTGCTTGCCAAACAAGCTCTTCTGAAAATTCATTACCCGTCAAGTAGGCTTCAAGTAAAGTGTCCTCTTCATCAGCAACAGCTTCTATAAGAGCTTCACGTGCTTGCGCAACATCATCTGTCATGTTTTCTGGGATGTCTGTTATATCATAACTGGCACCCAAGTCATCTTCATGCCAAACATATGCTTTGCGACTAATCAGATCCACGACACCTGTAAAATTCTCTTCACTGCCAATTGGCAACTGAACTCTCACAGGAGTGTGACCTAGCTTCTCTTGAATCTGATTAACACAAGATTCAAAATCAGCTCCAACACGATCCATCTTATTGACAAATGCAATTCGGGGGACGTGATACTTATCAGCTTGACGCCAAACCGTTTCACTTTGTGGTTCTACACCACCAACAGCGCAAAAGACACCAATAACACCATCAAGAACGCGCAAACTGCGTTCAACCTCAATCGTAAAGTCTACGTGACCTGGTGTATCGATGATATTGATTTGATGATCTTTCCAAAAGCATGTTGTTGCTGCTGAGGTAATTGTAATACCTCGCTCTTGCTCTTGAACCATCCAATCCATAGTTGCTGTTCCATCATGCACTTCGCCAATCTTATGGACCTTGCCTGTATAGTATAATACCCGTTCGGTCGTTGTGGTTTTGCCTGCATCAATGTGTGCGACAATACCAATGTTTCTCAATTTTGAAAGAGCAGTATTTCTGTCTGTATCAGACATAATCTCGTAATGCGTAGTGCGTGGTTCGTGTTACGTTTTGCTACAAATTCGCAGAACGTATAACGCTGAACGCACAACGAGAAATTACCATTTAAAATGTGCAAA
>JAHJDR010000261.1 GCA_018812345.1 bacterium
GGGGTGGGTGGATTAGTTCTTAATTCGGTATCTTGTGGCACGTCCTAAGCCTAGGCGTTCAACTTTATTGTATGATAGTAGCTTATCCATGACTTGGTTTACTGTTGGTCTGGCTATATTAACTTTTTTTGAAATCTCTAGAGGAGAAGCTTTTTTAGCTTCTTTCAAATAGTTCCAAACAGCCATTTGTTTTGGAGAAAGAAGTTTGTCTATATTTTCATCAGATAACAAAGCAATAGCGATTTGTGACTGTTTAAGAATGATTGTTAAAAAGAATTCAAGCCAAGGTTCTATGTTTTCTTTTTTCTTTTTCATTGTTTTTTGGCTTTTTCTGAGAGCTACATAGTAATCTGGTTTATTATCTTCTATGAGTTTTTCATGCGATACATAAGGGGCAAACAAATAGTTTTGTTTGAGTAATAAGAGGTTTGTCAAGACTCGTGACAATCTTCCATTGCCATCTTGAAATGGGTGGATATTCAAAAATTCCACTAAAAAATTACCTATAATAATAAGAGGGTGGTGTTCTTGAGTTTGAAAGGCGAGCGTTGTCCAATCAAGGAGTTCAATCATTTCTTTGGAAGTTAAATAAGCTGGAGTTGTGTCGAAAAGGACGCCAATAGATTCTCCAACTTGATTGATCATATGGACTTTATTTTCCCTTTTCTTATATTCGCCCCTGTGTATTTTATATTCTCTCTCTATAAGATTGTCTAAGAAACCTGTAACTGTATAATATTACAATCAAATAATAAGGAAGGTTGATTTACCATTCTCGTTACAAATTAATTTATTGCAGATTCAGGTCAAGCTGCTGTGCTCTATATAGGTGACTAAATCGTTGGGGGGCGCCCATAACTTTCTTATCAATTATTACTTTGTTGGTCTACTCGTTGGCCTCGATGGTTGTTGTACAGGACGGTTGAAAGGTGTTGTTATTGGGCGAGTAGGTCCTGATTGATCCTCCTCCTCCTCTTCCTCCTCCTCCTTTTCATCTTCTACGAGATCTTCATCTTCTGAATCTTCTTCATAAGCTTCGTAAGTATCTTCTTCATAAGACTCGTAAGCATCTTTCTCTTCATCAATAGCAGCTTCTTCTTCTGAAGGATCAGTGTCTTCTGTTATGGCCTCCTCAGCAATTGTTGGTGTTTCCACATTGCTGGCCGCATTGAAATCGTTCACATCTTCTTCAATGGCTGAAAGGATGGATAGTACCTGTGCTTTTATCGCTTCATCTGTAACATAGACATTCACAATATCTTGAAGATAATCTATGGCATCTTTTGCCCGTTGAATGTTTCCTTCGGTTGCCAAATCATTAATCGCATTTTCCAGTTGCTGCGAATAATTAAGGACTTGGCTTTTAATGGCATCATAGTCGCCCAGAAGCTCATTAATAGATGGTAAGAGTGCTTTGAAATCTGCAAGTTCTGTTTGCAGGGCTTTGATGGCTTCTTGTTTTATGTTATCAATGAATTCATTAATTTTCAGATTTACATAGTTTTCAGCTTCTTCTGGTGTCATTGTTTGAATGCGATCGACCAGTTTAGCGAGTTCATCATCAAGATACAGACTCATGGCTAAATCAGTGATGTTTTCAGCCATCGTATAAAATGATTGAATTTGACTGATGAATTCTGCAGAGGAAACATCTCCAATAAAGTCTGTAATGCTACTCACATAACCTTGTATGTTTGAAACCAGAGCACCCACATCATAATTGTTAATCATGTCATTAATTTCTCCCACAGCATCAGTGAGTGTTTCTATAGGAATTTCATTTTCAATGGCTGCAAGGGCACTTTCCAATTGATTGAATTTTTCTAGAAGGGTGCTTACGGCATCCAAATCTTCACCATCGAATTCATCAAGCATACTTTGGATTTCAGCGAGTTGATTAGCTAGATCCGTATTACTTGTAGAGGCAATGCTATTAATGAGATCTGCCATGGCTGCTAAGCTAGCTCTAAGGGAGGCTATGAGTGCCGCTGTCTCTGTTTCACTAGAAGATAACTGTTCCGAAACTTCAGCAAATTTTTCTTCTACAAGATCAGAGAGTGTATTGCTGTCTAAGGACTCTTTGAGCTCTTCACCCATATCATCGAGCTTATCCTCTAGTTCACCTGTGGCATCACCTAAGGTGTCTTCAAGATCTGACATGAGATCCTTGGATAAATCATCGGCAGCGCCTTTGATCATGCCTTCAAGACAGCCTTGGAGACCTATGGTGAGACAAATTAATACGGCCAAATAGATATTCATCATTTTATTTGTATGCATAAGTGCTTTAAAAGCAAAGACTATGCCAAGTTGGGGGTAAAGGGCTAAAAGTATTTGAAATATGATTTCAAGGAGTTATGAAAATAGCGACATTCATAGTTGTTTCTTTAAAGCCAAAAGGGCATTTTTAGCAGGGAAAAAATTGCCTACTCTTATCAAAATGAAAATATCATATACTTATTTCCCCTAATGTGATAATTACTTATTAGTTA
>JAHJDR010000262.1 GCA_018812345.1 bacterium
AAAAATGGCGCGCAAAAGCTAACCCGTTGATATCTATGGCATATAACAAGAATGAATGGTTGTGTGAAAAAGAAGAAAAACACAGCTCTTATGCGACCTAGACAGGTTTCACGTGAAACAAGAACGATGCAAGGAGGTGGTGTGCTGCGCAGGAGAAAAACAGTGAAGGAATTATGCGCCGAACAGGGCGGACGGCAATAGTTACATAATGATGTACAGAAAAAACGCGTAGGCGTCGTGTTTCCGGTTTCACGTGAAACGGGCATGGTTTTGATATGGAGGCAATAAAACAGAGAACAAAACAAGGCCTTTGCCGACAAAAAACAGGCTTTTTATGTACAGAATCAGCGTGAAGAAGTGACTGAGAGGCGAAAACTTTGGCCAACAAAACACCCACCGCTTTGTCGTAAAAAAGTGAGGTTTTTTAAAGAAATCAAAAAAAACAACCATGATAAATTCAAAAAAGCAGAAAGACCAACACTTGTTATGCCACCGTATTTACAGGCTTTTTTCAACGCAAAACAAAACTATATTTGTACTTCAGCGAAAAGCATCAAAAACAAGCCAGATTTGAGTAAAATAGAGGTAAAATAAAGAGTGAATAATGGGGCCAGCAAGGCCTTTGTGTTGTAAGCCAAAAGAGAGCCTAGCCTAAAGAATAGTATGCAAAAGTTAGTTGTAAATTGAATCTCAATACATTTTGCTGGCGAAAGGCTTTCTAGAAATGTCGCAATATATTTTAGATGTCAAAGAGATTGTAAAAATAAAATTAGGAAAAGAGGGTGAAAACACATTTTTGCCATTTGACTTACAAAAGCCTAAACAATGAATAATATGAAGGAAACGACAGCACTCAAAACACCATATAAATGAATAACAAGCTTAAGCTTAAAAAAGCCTTGTTGGAAAGATGGATCAGACAAAAAAGAGTCATCACTGATAGTGTAGCCACGTAACAACTATTCGCATAAAATGCCTGCTCAAAATGATAGAGGAAAACGTTGCATGATCGATTATCAAAAAATGAAAATAAATGAAAAAAGAGAAAAAGCGGAAAACTGTACAGAATTATTTCAATCAAGAGCGATCAATAAAAAACGTACAGAATTTTTATGCGCACTAATTTTTTGACGATATAAAATTATGATGAC
This sequence comes from bacterium, assembly GCA_018812345.1. Taxonomy (GTDB): domain Bacteria; phylum UBA10199; class UBA10199; order UBA10199; family JADGCS01; genus JAHJDR01. The sequence goes on from JAHJDR010000262.1 coordinate 1,152, forward strand.
AGTACCCCAGGGTCCTTCGTGAATGAATTTGAACGCCCTGTTTGAAAGTAAAGCAATTAAGTAAAAATAATGGGGCAGAAGATTAAAAAAAGGGATATGGTACAAACCAGTAGAAGTTAAAGTAATTCCTAGGTAAGTGGGGGCAAAAGAAATTGTGGTTTAAAGGGTGGTGTACAAAGAAAGCATGCAGGTTAAAGTAATAGATTCAACTTCTAACAGGACTTCAGGTTTGTAAGACAACTAATTGATAATCTTAAAGCCTCTTTTAAAAAGCAGCGTACAGGTAAAAAGGAGTAGAAGAGCCATAATGAGTATGAGAAGAAAAGAAAGGTACCACGTGAACTCTGATTTTCCTAACAAGGCATAGCGTGTTGAATCAATGGCATAGAAGACGGGGTTAAATAACGATATTTTTTGCCAAAAAGGAGGAAGCATTTTAATAGAATAAAAGACGCCGCCCAAGTAAATAAGCGGCATTAAAATAAAATTACTAATGAGCGCGACATGATCCCAGCTCTCAGCAAGCATAGAAACCAAGATTCCAAGGGCCCCAAAAAGAGCCGCCGTGACAAACCAAGACAAGAAAAGCCAGGTGAGCGAAGCGATGGGAAAGTCTACAAATAAACTCGACATAATTAAGATACAGATACCAACAGTTAGTCCACGCAAAATACTGCCAATTATAAAGGAAGAAATAATTTGCAAATAGGAAAGTGGAGCGACAAGAAAGTTTTCTATGGAACGCTCCATTCTTGCTAAGTAAAAAGACGTTGCGGAATTTTGATAAGCATGCTGAATGACACCCATTTGTGCTAAACCAGGCAGGATAAAAATAATATAGTCAAAGCCCTGAATCTTTTTGATAGAGCTGCCAAGCGAGTAACCAAAAACAAGAATGAATAAGAGCGTCAGCAAGACTGGCGGCAGAACTGTTTGACTAAAGAGCCTTAAAAATCTGTAAGCCTCTCTGTTTATAAGAGATAAGAATGGTATGTAGGTCATGAAAATACTTTATGGCGTTGAAGGAGAAAACTCAAGCAGACTAGTAGAAATCTGTGTTTTTAAGGGCTCTTTTTTGCTTTGACTGCTTCTTGATAGAGGGCAAGCCTTCCAAGCAATTCCTCAATGACGATTATGTAAGTGCTGTCGTTATTGCCCCTGGCAAGACCAAGCGCGTTAGTTAAATATTTCTTGCAAAGGTGGAGCTCAAAACCTTTTCGCGTAAAAAGGTCAACAGCCTTAAAATCTACATTAGCAACAAAACGTAAAAGAGAAAAGTCTGCTTGTGTCGCGGATTCAAACCGATCTTTAGACAGCGCCTTTTTGTTCATGTGGAACAGCGCAATTGCTTGCGTTGTAAGGGCGTGGTGTGTGATGGCGGGATCCTTTGTCAAACCAAGCACCTTATCAAGCTTTCTAAAAGCCGTTTCGTATTGTTTGAACTGCTCGACAAGAAGAACGGCAGAAATTATTTTCAAGGAATGATCGTCTGGAATAAGCTGTTCTGCATGTTGATACGATTTAAATGCTTTTTTGTAGTCGCCAGTTAACTTAAATAATACGCCAAGCGCAGAATGATAAAGGCCTTCAAGCACAGGATCCTTTTTCTGCGCGGCTTCTTTAAGGCCTTCTCGAATAAGCTCCTTGGCAGCGTCAAATTCCTTTTTTTTCATTAACCGAAAGGCTTGGTAAAGTTTTTTTTCACTAATTATTGGATCATTTTGTATATCATTTTGGTTCATGTTCTTACATTTTCATTGGAAGTTTGCCCATCTTTAAAACCCTGATCATCTCTTTGTGTATTTTGTTGTTAGAGACGAGCAGGTCTCGCTCATATATTGAATATGTGGAGCCGTTAAAACAGGAAATCTTTGCGCCAGCCTCGGCAGCGATGAGTATGCCCGCGGCAGTATCCCATGGATAGAGGTTAAGCTCCCAAAAACCATCATAGCGCCCACAGGCAACATAGCAAAGATCAATGGCAGCAACACCATCTCTTCTGACAGCCTGAGACCTAAAAATCATGTTGTTAAAATGGCAGAGATTGTTGTCCTGAGATTTTTTTACATTATATGCAAAGCCTGTAACAAGCAGGGCCTTGGAAAGCTGTCCAACCATTGATACCTTTATGGGTTTATCATTAAGGTAGGCCCCATGACCTTTAAACGCACGAAAAAACTCGTCATGTAAAGGGTCATATACAGCGCCGGCAAGGATCTCGCCCTTGAATTCTAACGCAACAGAAATAGCAAAGAGCGGGTAGTTGTGTGCAAAATTAGTTGTTCCGTCTAAAGGGTCAATAATCCATTTATATTGAGAGTCTTTTCTTGTGCCAGTGCCTTCTTCAGCGAGAATGTCATGGTCAGGGTATTGTTTCTGAATTGCCGAAACAAGAAGAGCCTCACTCTTTTTATCAACTTCTGTTACAAGATTAATGTCTCCCTTGAACTCAACCTTTATAGCCTTACTATATCGAGACCTCTGATAAGCACCAACATCCTTTATAAGAGGAACAATCATGTTATAAAAAGCTTTGCTTGAGATTGTTTGGGTCATGCTTTGTTTCTATGCTAACTTGGGCAGAGGTTCAAATCTTTTAAATAAGAAAGTTATATAGAAATGGCGAGGGTTGAAGCAAAAACCATGTGGGCACCAGCCTTTTTAAGGGTTTTTGAGGCTTCATTGAGTGTTGCCCCGGTTGTATGAACATCGTCAACAAGCAACACGTTTTTGTTTTCAAAGCACACAGCACCATTTGTGAGAAAGGCGCCCTTTAAATTTTTAGTGCGCTCAAGCCGCGAAAGGCCTGTTTGGGAAGGCGTGTTTGCGCAACGCATTAGGGTGTTAACAAGCAACTTCTTTTTTAATATTTTTTGCCATGTTTTAGCCAAAAAAAGGCTTTGATTATAGCCCCTTTTAGCAAGCTTGGTTTTGTGCAAGGGAATAGGAATGATATAATCTATATTATTAAGCTCCTTGTTAAGGAGCTCTAAATAGGCCTCTCTATAAAGAGGTTGAAAAACGTGCTTTGTCCAAAAACCAGCGTGATATTTTAAATCATGAATAATTTTCTTTGAAAAGCTATCAAAAACAAAAAGGGCAAAATGGCGGTCATAAAAAGGGGGTTTTGTTGTACAAGCACCACAAGGACGGCTTTGGCCCGATAGAAAAGGAGTCCCACAAATAGGGCAGAAGGCCTTTTCAATGAAGTGGATTTTTTGGCGACATTCAGAACACAGAGGGTCACCAATGGCGTGACAACAAACACAGTACTTTGGAAAAAAAAGATTAAGCATTTTTAATTATTAATGTTTGTCCTGTCATTTCTTTTGGTTGTGAAAGGGAGAGTAAATCAAGGACTGTTGGCGCAACATCACAGAGGCGCCCCCCTTTCTTCAATTGAACATTTTTGGTGTTGTTTGAAACCAAAACAAAGGGAACAAGATTTGTTGTGTGCGCTGTCATTGGCTCGCCATTTGGTGCGACCATCTCTTCTGCGTTTCCATGGTCTGCAAAAACAAGCGCAACGCCACCCTTTTGCGTTATTCGTGGAACAATTTCGCCCAAACAGGCATCAACAGTTTCCACGGCCTTTATTATGGCCTCTGGTTTTGCTGTATGACCAACCATGTCTGCATTAGCAAAATTCAAAACAATTAAATCGTACTTATTAAGCGCTAATCTAGCGAGCATTTCTTCTGTAACTTTATAAGCGCTCATCTCTGGCTTCTTGTCATATGTGCGAACCTCTTTTGGAGAGGGGATCAAACACCGATCTTCGCCTTTAAACACAATGTCTTGTCCGCCATTGAAAAAGAAAGTGACGTGTGCATACTTTTCTGTTTCTGCAATCCTGAGTTGTTTTAAATTGTGGGCAGAAATAATATCGCCCAGTGTGTTTTTGGGGTAGCTTGGCAGAAAAGCAACAGGAGCCTTAATGTCTTTATCATAAGGCGCAGCACAAACAAAAACCTGCGGCAAGGGCTTTTTCTTTCGGTCAAAGCAAGAAAACTCTGTGTCGCAAAAAGCCCTTGTGATTTGCTTAGCCCTGTCTGCTCTAAAATTATAAAAAATAATAGCGTCTTTGGCCTCTATTAATGTGGGGTCCCCTGTTTTTTGTATAACAGAAATAGGCTCAATAAATTCGTCCCCAATCCCTTTCTCATAAGAGCTTTTTAAATAATTAATGGGGTCATTGGTCGTTGTTGTCGCTTGTCCGCAGATAGCGAAAAAGGCCTTCTCATTTCTATCCCAGCGGTTATCGCGATCCATGGCCCAAAACCGCCCTTCAACGCTAGCAATAAAGCCAACACCAATCTCAGCGATTTTATCCAACAGTTTTTGTAGATAAACAACACCATCGTTAGGAGGTGTATCGCGCCCATCCATAAAACAGTGTATCGCGACATTGTTTACGTCATTTTGTTTTGCAAGTTGTAATAAGGCATACAAGTGATCTTGATGAGAATGTACAGCGCCATCGGAAAGCAGGCCCATGAGATGAAGGGTGCTGTTGTTGCTTTTTACTTGTTTGACAGCCTTCATGAAAGCAGGATTGTTAAAAAAAGAGCCGTTTTCAATGGCGTTATACATTTGGGTAAGGCCTGTATAAACAATTCTGCCAGCACCGATATTCATGTGTCCCACTTCTGAGTTGCCCATGACGCCAACAGGCAGACCAACAGAAGGCCCAGAACCATCGATGAGAGTGTGGGGATATTCTTGAATGAGAGAATCAAAAAAAGGTGTTTTTGCTAGAGCAATGCCGTTATTCTTTTTTTCATCTCTTTGGCCCCAACCATCTAAAATGATAAGAGCAAGCGGCTGTTTGTTTAAATTTTTCATAATATTTGGAATTCCTTTAAGACATTTCTAGCACAATGACAATCTCATGAAATAAAAAAGTTCTTGGTTGCTGCTAATCCAGGAAATAGGTGATATTAGTTTCACTTTTACTTTTTTGTTAGTTATGCTAAACTGTTACTGTAATTTTAGCAACATAAGGACATCATCATGGGTCGAGAGACACGACAACTTCTATATGCTTTCTTTCTTCTTATAATAATAGCAGGGGTTTTTACGTCATGTCGCGGAGGAACCTGTGCTGCGTTGGGCAATTCAGTGGCAGATCAAGACAGCGATTGTGTTGATGATACAAGCGATGTTTGTGTTGGCATTTATGACCCGGCACAATTTGATGGCGATGAAGACGGGGTGGGCGCTGCCTGTGATTCAGATGATACAGACGAGACTAAAATACTAGAAAAATATTATCCTGCAAATGATGTCTTGCAAGAATACTTTCCTGCGTCAGAAGTAGAAACAGGCGTATTGTCTGCCTATTCGGCACCGACAAGCGCGCCGCTTGTTACTCATAATCTCGATCTTGCCAGTGACAAGGGCTTTTATTATTTGTTAAGTTGTGATGAAAACTTCCTGGGCATTCTTAATTTAATTGAGCCTGAAGCGCTCGCTATTTCAAACCCAGATAATGATTTTGGCAACCCAGGCTCTGACGTCTCTCTTTTCAATGAATATGGTGCCTATGGCCGGGTAAGCACCTCCTGTTCAGCCTTTAATAATGAGGCAAATCACCCCCCCATGATCCTTTTTCATTCTTATGAAACAAATGCCGACCTTTTTGTTGGCTACATCACCACAAGCCCTATTCTCACGAACGGCTATGATACCTGTTCTCTTATGGATGCCCTTGAACTATATCCAGCCCAATGCGATAATTAGAAAACCCATATCCTGCCATTAATAGGCAACTTTTTCTGCCCATTGTATCAATGTGCAACGTATTATACCCGCAAAGACAAGGGAGACAAGGCTAACAACTTGAAATAAGGAGGGTTTTGTATAAACCGTTCTGGCACAGCCCTTGCAGCGCCTATTTTTGAGGTGTTTGGATGAAAACAAGTCAAAAAATAGGCTTTCAATTGGTTTTTGAGGATTTTGGCGATAATAATGATAAGTATGTGTCGCCAATTCCTGATAGTCAGTTGTTTTTTCGTCACCGGCTAATTTCAATGAATAGGGCCTACTGGCTATTTGGGCTATTTCTTCTATTAAGCATTGCTAATCAGCTTGAAAACCTTTTGTGACCATGTGGTGCGAGTTATCCTTGACATATTTCTTGAGGCTTTTAATCAAGAAATAAGGATAATAATGAAGACAAATAACCCACAAATCACAAGCGTTGATATTTTGTACAACATGGAGGACTTTGTTTTCCTTGTAAGCAAACAAGGAAACATTCTGTTTATTAACAACACACAAACCCCTACTAAAATAGCAGGAGAGTTAGGAAAACCAATATACGACAGAGTTTTTCCTGAACACAAAGACATGGTAAAGAAAGCTGTACAAGCAGTCTTTCAAAAGGGGCAAACAACAAGTTTTGAGGCAAAGATTTCTTTGCTAAACAATCAAAGCTGTTGGCTTTCTAGTCGTGTTTCATCTGTTGTTGTTGATGACAAAACAAAAGCAGCTTTGATTGTGGCGCGAGACACAACCCATGAAAAGGATATTGAAGAGAGAATTTTTGAAACGATGTCTTGTGAGCACAAAAGAATTGGACAAGATTTACATGATGGACTTTCTCAGCACCTAACAGGCATTGCTTTTTTAGCGAGGGTGCTTGAACAAAAACTTATAACAAAAGGCCTTGATGAATCGAGCGATATGAGAAAAATAGTTTTGCTTGTAAATGATGCCATTGATCATACGCGGAGGCTTGCCAGAGGTCTTCACCTGGTAGATCTTCAAGAGGGAAATCTTGAAGATCTCATGCACGAGCTTATTCAAACAACAAAAAAAATCTATGGTATTGAGTGTGAGTTGTATTTTGGTTCTGATGTTGTCATTCAAGAGGTTGCTGTGGCAACACATGTTTATCACATTGTTCAAGAGGCGATTAGCAATGCTATCAAACATGGAAAAGCAAAAAAAATAATTATCACAGCAGAAAAGAAGAAAAACAGGACCGTGCTATCTATCCTTGATGAAGGGCTTGGGATAGACATTATGCAGGAGTCGTCTGGAACAGGCTTGAAAATTATGCGCTATCGAGCGGACATGATCGGTGCAAATTTAGAAATAAAAAAAGGAAAACAAAGAGGTACGATTGTCTCTTGTTCATTTTTTTCTCAGAAAAAACAGGGGAATCTCTGATGTTAAATGCAGGGAAACCCCTTGTTGTTGCTTTGGAAGCAATGTGTTAAGGAGTTAGGCATGCAAGAGCAAAAAAGAGTTTTTATAGTTGATGACCACCCGATTGTGAGGCACGGCCTAAAAAAGATTTTTGAGCAAGAGGCTGATTTAACTGTTTGTGGAGAAGCGGAAGATGTTGCAACAGCCTTAAAGGAAATACAGGAAAAAGCCCCAGACCTTATCGTGGTGGACCTATCATTAAAAAATTCAAACGGCCTAGATATTATCAAGGCCGTCAAAACAACAAACGACATTCCCATAATTGTATTATCAATTCATGATGAAACAATATATGCTGAACGTGTATTGCGCGCAGGCGCCAAGGGCTATGTGATGAAACAAGAGGCCGCGGACCAGCTCATAATAGCCATTCGAAAAGTTATGACTGGCGAAATTTTTGTTAGCGATAAGATGGGTAAGTATTTATTGCAAAAATATATTGATGGCGGCGCCATGGCCGACTTTGTTTCCCCCATTTCTAAATTGAGTGATCGTGAAATTGAAATTTATCGACTGATCGGAGAGGGGCGCAGCACTCGCCAAATCGCAGAAGACCTTGCGTTGAGCATTAAAACAGTTGAATCTCATAGAGCGCATATAAAGCAAAAGCTACGACTAAAATCAGGAACAGAGCTTGTTCACAATGCTGTTCAATGGGTTCAAAGCGAAAAAAGCACCTCATAAAAATAAATAATAAAATGAAAAACGAAAACAATAGTTACAACAACAAAAAGCCAGAGCTTCTTATGCCTGCAGGAAGTCTTGAAAAACTAAGATACGCTTTTGCCTATGGCGCTGATGCTGTTTATGCAGGGGCCCCACAGTTTTCTTTGCGGGCAAGGGAAAATGCTTTTTCAGAAAAGGATCTTGAGGAGGGCGTTTCTTATGCCCACAAGCTGGGCAAAAAGTTCTATCTGACGACAAACATCATTCCCCATAACAGAAAAATAAAACCCTTTTTGAACAAGCTTGATGATATGCTGCAAACAGGGCCAGATGCCCTTATTGTTGCTGACATTGGGCTTGTTGACCTTATTAAAGAAAAACATCCCGAAGTTGATTTGCATTTATCTGTACAGGCCAATGCCATGAATTGGGCTGCCGTCAATGCATGGAAAAAAATGGGTGTATCACGAATTATTTTATCTCGCGAAGTGTCAATTGATGAAGCAAAAGAGATTGGTGAAAAAGTGTCAGGAATTGAATTGGAGCTGTTTGTTCATGGCGCTGTTTGTGTTGCTCATTCAGGAAGGTGTTTGTTATCAAATTTTTTCAATTATCGAGACGCGAATGATGGTTGCTGTACAAATGCTTGTCGTTGGAAATACAAGACGTATTTGGAAGAAGCAAAGCGGCCCGGCGAATACATGGAAGTTGAAGAAGACGACAACGGTTCGTATATTATGAATGCTCGAGATTTGATGGGGGTTCAGCATTTAGATAAAATAATTAAAGCAGGAATAGACAGCATCAAGATTGAAGGAAGAAACAAATCCATATATTATTTGGCCCTCACAACCAAAACCTACCGCATGGCTCTGGACGATGCTTTTGCTCAAAAAAAGTTCAATCAACAATATATTTCTGAATTAAACAAAGTGCACAACAGAGGCTATACAGCAGGGTTTTTGGTTGATCGAGCTGATCAGTCGAGCATTCGTTATGAAGAAGGTCTCACAAATTTATACACACAAGAATTTTCTGCTGTTATTTTGAAACAGGAAGAGGGAAGGCTTTTAATTACACCACGAAACAAGCTTTGTGTTGGCGATGACATAGAAATCATTACACCAACAGCCTCGTATACAACAAAAGTTAATAGCTTGGTTGATGTCGAAAACAATAATCTTGACGCCATTCATGGCGGAACGGAAGTGAAGGCCTGGATGCCTTTTGATGGTGGTGACGTTTCTCCTTATGCGCTCTTGTCAAAAATTATAAAAACAGAATAATTATTGGTCCTTGAGTCTTTTTGTTGGTTTTTGGGGTGCGTTTTGCCACCGTGTGTTTTTGTATGCTTCGCCGAACATTTTTTGGTCATCTATGTCTTGGTCTTCGCTTTCAATGTCTTCTGCTGTTTTGGCCCTTAGCAAGCCCTTTTCATGCTCTAGACTTTCTCTAATTTCATTCACATGCTGTCTTTCATAATCTGTGAGCATCTGGAATATTTTTTTCAGACCAACATCATCTGTTTCGTGGAATGCCTTTTGAAAAAAAGCTAAGGTTTCATATTCTGCCTTGAGAACAGAATACATAATGCTTTTGCTCATTTCTTCGTCCAGAACAAAAAAATGCTCCAGGTCTGGATTCGAACGATCAACAATGTCATCAAATTTTTCTACGAGCGAAGAATTAGGCTCTTGATTATATTTTTTTGTGAATATTTTTTTTAGCTTGGTATGTGAAAGACGGTCTTCTTGAGCAAGTCCATCAAGCAGAGAGCTGAACTCTTTGTTGTAAGGTCTGAAACGGTCCGCCCAAACAGAATATCGGGCTGCATTAGCGCCTTCAAGACAAATGGCCATTGCTAAGGCATCGGCTGACGAAAGAGCTTTGAGCCTTTTCATAACAACCTCCTAAAGTTTTTTTGCAGGCAAAAAATTTCTTTTAAGCCAGTGTTTATAATGGCTACCTGCAGGGTGTCACAAATCCTATAAAAGAACAACGTTGTTCCTATAAAAAAACAGCAAGAGAAATGTTTTGCGTATTGCTTTGAAATGATTAGAGATTAGATGGCGTTTTCACCGGTTTCGGCTGTTCTGATACGAACAACCTCTTCAACAGGGTAAACAAAGATTTTTCCATCGCCAATGCGGCCCGTTCTTGCTGCGGTTGAAATGGCCTCTATAACCTTAGGTGTGTCTTCATCTTTGATGACAAGCTCAAGCTTAATTTTTGGCAGGAAATCAACAACGTATTCGGCGCCCCGATATAATTCTGTATGGCCTTTTTGTCGGCCAAAACCCTTGACCTCAGAAACAGTCATTCCTTTTAGTCCCAGTTCTGAGATAGCCTCTTTTACGTCATCTAGTTTAAATGGTTTGATAATGGCTTCGACCTTTTTCATAAAAACCCCTTGGCCTAAAATCTTGTTAATAGAAATCTAGCAGTAATTCTAAAAGATAACAAGAGCTAAGTCCTGTGCTTATTGTTTATCATTAATTTGGACAACGACTTTTTCATCATGGACAACGTTTGTTTTTGCAAACTGATCGCGTACACGAAAAGATAAAAAATAGACATCAGGCTCTGGAAGTTTGATTTGTCCATCAATAACTAAGGGCATTTTTGATTCTTTTTTGTTGAACTCAACAAAGCGTGGTTTATAAGCCACAACAGCGCCCTGTGAGTTTTTTACCTTGAGATCAACAGCGCCAGCAACCGTGTCATTATTAACCATGAAGCCATCCAGGTGCATTCTAAGAAAGATGTCTTGATCTGTTTTGAACGATGTTGCTTTTTGTGGTGTTTCTTTTGTTTTGTCTGCAAAATATTCAACCGTTTTGACGGTGAGGTTTTGTTTCATTTGTCTAATAGAAATCATTTCGCGATGAATCTCTGTGTGTTTTGTCTTGGCGTCTTCAAATATCATGTGCAAAATATATTTTCCCGGAGGCAGGTTTCCAATGCGTGTTGTTAATAAACCGTTTGATGTGTTGGCAATATTCTTTTTTGATGTGATCAGCCTGTTTTTGTAATCGTAAATTTCCAAAGATTGCTGAATGTGCGGCGGCTTGTTTTTGTTAATTCCCACAAGTTTTGTTTTAACAAAGATATCTTGCCCTGCATTAAAATTAGGTTTTGTTTGTGGTTTACTAGAAGCAGAGGCGGCATGAAAGCTCATCTGAGAGATATAAAAAGGACTTAAGTCACGCCTTTGATTATTAACTTTTAGAGAAAGATTAGATAAGGCCCATTCGTCTTGAACGCGCTTTGCCTTGGCTTCAAGAACGCCTGTGTTGAGGGATCCCTTAAGTGTGATGGACAGGTTTTCTTCTTGGTTTTCTTCTTGGTTTTGTTCTGTTTCTTTTGTTGGCAAGCCAATAATTTCATTTATGCTTCCTAGTATTTCATGAAGTTCTTGTTTGTTTTTTATGTAGTCGTGGGCCTTTTTTGCTAAAGGGCTCATTGAATTATCTTTTACAGAAATAGCGATCACCAGAAACAAGATGATGGAGCCAATTAAATAAAATCGAGAAGATAAAAAAGGTTTCTTTTTGGATTTTTCAGAGATTTTTTTTGCCATAACAGAGGTCTGTTCATAGAATGTCTAGAGGCAAGTTACTGTCTTTTGAGGATAACACTGTCTCGAAAGAACATTTTTTTTGAGCAGACAAAGTTTTATAATATTGCCAGGTTCTCCTATGCCTCTTATAGGCTTTGATTTCAATATTTGCGAGAGACGAATGATAACAAAATGCCGGGGCCTTGTTGGGTGCTTCATAGGGAATGCCCGCTGTAAGGGAGGGGCTTCTTTTAATATTAATAATAAATTTATACCCCTTTTTCTTAAAAGACCCTGACCAGCGCAAGCTTTCAGCTAGCATTTTGTTGCAAAACAAAGCCTTAAAAAGGGATTGTGAAAAGAACTTTTTACCGTCCATGCAAAGATAATAATACTTTAATGTAAGATGCTTATTTTTCCAAAAAGGTATTTTTATACTGTATGCTTCCAAATAAGCCTCAGAATCTTCTTTGAAATTAACACAGTTTACCCAGGACCAGTTATGAAGAAAGGAAGAGCCATAAAAATGATTTTGATAGATGCGCGAACGCGAAAGCTCTTTTTTGTAGCCATCGATAAAACAAGCCCCTGAGGCAAAACCAACAAGTCTTGGGACAAGAAAGTTTATTTTTTTTAGACGGTATTCGCCGGGAAGATCAGAGGCAAAAGGCCTGAGGCTGATGACGGGGTCTTCAAAGACAAACTCCCACTTTAGGCAGGTTTTTTTTGCGTTAACAGAGCCAACAACTTCTGCTAGAGAAAAATAGGAACCACCAATTGAAATAAACCTATTGGTGTGAACAACATCATGTTTGTCCATGTCAAAATTCTCTTTGACCACAGTTTTGCCACCACCCTCATCAATAAAAACACCCCAGAGAGAGGCTGTTTTCGGAAAACTCGTTGTTGTTGAAACGGTGAGTGTGTAGCGCAGCATGAGAGACCACTTTGCTTTTGGGTGTATTATGTTAATGAGATAGGCTTCATAAAAAGGGTGTTTTGAGGGGTCCCAAACCAGAGCGTTGTCAATTTTAACACAAGATTCAAAGATGTTTTTGAAGCGATCTTTCATGAAAAGGATTCTTATTCATTTTTGAGAAAAAATCATCAAAGAAGGGGACAATAATAAAAAAAGAAATTTAGCACTTTAATTTAGAGCCTGGATTTCGTCGAATTTGCGCTCGGCGGCGTCCACATCGCCATCCAGTACGTTGGCGATCAAAGACAGGCTGCGGCGCGCGTGGTCGAAGGCTACAACCGTATCGGCCAGCAGATACATGCCGTCTGGCGCTGCAGCGGTTTGCATCTGGGG
>JAHJDR010000263.1 GCA_018812345.1 bacterium
ACCTTTGGCGTACTTAGTGTGCTTGGTGTAGCCGGACAGAAGATTTTGGCAAAACGTGGTGCAAAGTATTTGCAAAAAATAATAGGTGCCAAGATAAGACAAAACAAGAATGAGCCCGCCGCTTAGCAGTAATGCAATTATAGAAAAACGAGCCTTTGGCGAGCCGTTACTAGGGAGTGTTTTTTTAACAAAGACGTCTTTGCTGTGAAAATACACGCCATCATCTGTTCCGGTCTCTTCAGAGGGGGTTTCAGTGTTTTCAGGCTCATCTTTTGAGCTTTGTAAAGCTTTTAATATAACCGACATACGGCATGACCTCATTTAACTAAATAGGCGGCGCAGAAAAGAAACTCGAGGGGGCTTAATCATGTGGGCACCGGAGGTGTTTAGTACACCATCAACATCAGCTTTGACACGCGAAATCATTTTTTTTGTTACAAAGGGTTTTCGACAGGCGTAGGCATCGAGAAGAGCGCGATCACAAAGTGTGTTGATCAGTCGCGGAATGCCACGAGAGTATTTGTATATATGTTTCATGGCACGTTCTTCGAATTGGATGGGCAAATCCTTTGTCACTAAACTTAAGCGGTGGACAATATAATCACAGGTTTCTGGATAGGTGAGCGGGCCTAAAAGGTAACGGATGGCAATTCTTTGGTTAAGTTGTTTAAGTTCTGGTGAGCCCAGCTTGTCGTTAAGCTCAATTTGACCTAAAAATATAATTTGAAGCAACTTTTTGTTCGCTGTTTCTAAATTTGAAAGCATGCGTAGCATTTCTAGAGCTTCGGTGGTGAGGTGTTGCGCTTCATCAACAATCACAACCGCGTTTTTATTTTGCTTCAAACGCCCCAGTAAAAAGCGGTTGAGCGAATCAATTTGTGCCTTAACACTTGTTTGGCTTGTGCGGCGATTGCCAAAATCATCATTGATGGCCATGAGAAGCTCGCTCACAGAGAGCATGGGGTTAAAAATAACCGAGGTGTCAACCTGGCTATCAAGGCGGGTGATGAGGGTGCGGCACAGCGTTGTTTTACCCGTGCCAATTTCACCAATCACAGCCATAAAGCCCTTGCGTTCACGAATGCCATATAAAAGGGACTCTAAAGCCTCTTCATGCTGTCTTGACAGGTACAAAAAACGAGGGTCTGGCGTGTTATTAAATGGTTCTTCGCGTAAATGAAAATAGTTTAAATACATGGTAAATTATTTTGACACTTCTTGTGCCTGATTCAAAAAAACGACAGGGCCATTCTAGGGTAAAAACTAAATTTATTCAAGAGGTTATTTGGGTTATCCACAGGGCGGTCATCAGCCAGGAGGGGAAAAAGGGCCTTCCGTATGGGTTGATAAGTCTTGCATGATAAATTCAATAGTAATGTTGCGACCACTCATATCGCCGTTACAACGGATAAAATTGATATCTAGTGTGTCGCCAGAAGGTATGCTCACATTTGTAATGTTTTTTGCTTGGCCACTGTTGGCATTTCCACTAAAAACATCCACGCCATCAACGCGCACAGCTTGCCACTTTCTGTTTGGGGCGGTTGGTGTCCAGCTAATCCTCATGCGATCCCACACAATTGTTGACGCCCCAGTGTTTGTAATCGTGATGCCTGTAATAAAACGATCTCCCCCGCCTCCAATGGCGGCGCCTGTGGTGTCAACAGTGAGATCTGATGCTTGTGTGGAGACAGAAAAGGATGTGGAGTAAGTTGTACTATCAGCCATTGTAAATTCAAGGGAATAGGTTTGCCCTGTCGCTAAATTGTTCTGAAAATCAAAAGAGGTAATATCAAGAGGAAGGCTGTCTTCGTTTCTAACATAAAGATCTTTATCGCCAAAGGAAACGCTCGCTGGTGTTGAGGCGTTGCTGAGAAAAGTGATAACACCATTTGTATTTTCAATTATGCTTTTTCTAAGATTGTTTGAGGGGTCTGCGCTCCAAGAAAGGGTAAGGTCTGTTAGACCAATGTCTTGAGGACAAGAATTATTATGTGTGAGGCCCAGTATTTCTTTCCCGACGACCATGGCTGCTGAATTGTCTACACTGAAACAGGTGTTTTGATTTGAGGCAAAAAGCGTTAAGGGGGTGACTGTTGCGGTGGCATCAGCAAAAGTCCAGGTGACAGAGTAGTCTCGATCAAGCATTTCTTCATCAAAATCAAAGTAATCGACGTCCACAGTATCAAGGCCTGCAATGAGGGCATCAACATCAATGGTCGTGCCACTAGAAGCTGTGCCGCTGAAGATGTCAGTGCCATCAATGCCAACGGTGCTTAGGTTGCGAGAAGGAGATGTGGGTGTCCAGCTGATGTTCATTGTGTCCAGCGCGATGTCTTCAGCGCATGTGTTCTGTACTGTTGTGCCTGTTAGGTGTCGCCAACGATTTCCAGCCCAGGAAAGCTGTGCGTTTGATGTATTCCAGGTAAAGCAATCAGCTTGGTTAGCAGCCAGGAAATTGACATTTACGAGCTCTGTATACGGAGAGCCCCCATATTCATAGTTGATGTGCAGTTGAAAGTTATGGGCCAACATATCGGAGTCCCAACGAACAAAGTTAAGAGGGTGAGCAGCGGCATCATTGATGACAACATCAAGGGCTCCAAAATCAAAGGTGCCTCCAGAGCTATCGGCAGGGCCTGTAAAGCGATTTGTGCCATCAATTCTGATACGATCAAGAAGTTCTCCGCTATCAGGTATCCACGTTGTCCCTGTCATGGATGTTAGGGTGACAGGGTTTGTACAAGAAGCGCTTCGTGTGATGGTGATGTTTTGAAGCTGTTTATTGCCGCCTCCTCCAACAGTAGCGCCTGTTGTGTCAACATCAAGACAATCAACAGTGGGTGGTGTGGGATCATCAATAGAATAGGTGTCTGTGGCCGTGTTTCCTGTAGAGGTAACAGTGACAATGCCACCGCTTCTGGTTATTGATATTTCATTGCCAGAGAAATGTCTGGTAATGGCAGCGCCAGGCCAGGCCTCTTCTAATATTTGGCCAAGCACAAACTCAAGGCCTGCCTGAACACCATTAAAGGCCTGGTCACTGGTAACTTGTTGGATGCGCGTTTGTTGATTGGAGGCAATAAAGTAGGCCATGCCAGCGCCCATGGCGGCTAAAATGAGAATGGCAATGAGAGCGGCGAGGACATTAACCCCTTTGTTATTGGAAATTAGCATAAGCTGTTGCCAACCTCCTTGGAAAAACGGTATTTCTCACAGTGATGCTTCCAAAACCATTTCCTGTATTTTGAGTTATTTCAAAACGAATACGGTAAATGTCACCAACAGCAGCAGCAGGGTTGCCGCTAGAATCATAATAGGAAAAAGTAAGCACTGTCACATTGTCAGCAATAACAACACCACTTCTCATAAGGTTTGAGCCCGTGAGTGAGTAGCTGATATTCGCTTCTGTGGGCAAATCAAATTGTATGGCAGAGCCTGTCCAGATATCAATGCTGGCTGTATTAGGAATAAGCCTTATTTCATAAGCGATTCTTTCCATGGATAAACGAACTTGTCCTAGCGCCGTTTTTCTGCTGGCAACCATGGCATAGCTTTTAATGCCGTTTGTGAGCATGGGACCAACAAGCCCAGCCATAATGCCGATAAGCGCAATGCTTAAAACGAGCTCGATAAGAGTGAATCCTTGTGTCGGTTTTAGGTTATCGGTTTTCGGTTGTCGTTTTTGAGAGGTTCTTAAATGAGGAAGATGTTTACATAAAAAGGAAAGCATAATAATTATTAATCCTTGCACAACGATA
>JAHJDR010000264.1 GCA_018812345.1 bacterium
CAAGTTGTTGATAAGTACAATGTGACTGTATTCTACACAGCACCAACAGCGATTCGTGCTCTTATGGTATCTGGTACTGAGTTTCCTGCTAAATACAAACTCAATTCTTTAAGAATTTTGGGTACAGTAGGCGAACCTATCAATCCAGAAGCTTGGATGTGGTACCATGAAAACGTTGGTCATGAAAAATGCCCAATCGTTGACACTTGGTGGCAAACAGAAACGGGTGGTTTCATGATTACACATCTTCCTGGTGCTCATGACTTGAAACCTGGTTCTGCTGGTCGTGCTTTCTTTGGCGTTGAGCCTGTTATCCTCCGTGACGACACAACTAAATGTGACGTTAATGAAGGTGGCAAGCTTTGTATTACTAAGCCATGGCCCGGAATGATGAGAACAATGTGGGGCGACCACGATCGTTTCATCGATGTTTATTTCACAATGTACAATGACCTATACTTCACTGGTGACGGTTGTCGTCAAGATGAAGATGGTGATTACTGGCTCATGGGTCGCATTGATGACGTTGTAAACGTTTCAGGTCACCGTATTGGTACAGCTGAAGTGGAAAGCGCTCTTGTCAGCCATGCCTTGGTTGCCGAGGCAGCTGTGACACCTGTTCCTCATGAAATTAAAGG
Organism: bacterium; assembly: GCA_018812345.1. Taxonomy (GTDB): domain Bacteria; phylum UBA10199; class UBA10199; order UBA10199; family JADGCS01; genus JAHJDR01. The sequence goes on from JAHJDR010000264.1 coordinate 639, forward strand.
CCAAGGTCTTTATGCTTATGTAACACTCGTTGCGGGTGTTGAAGGAACTCCTGAGCTCAGAAAAGAACTGATCATGCACGTGCGTAAGGAAATTGGTCCTATCGCAGCTCCTGAAACAGTTCAATTTGCACCAGCTTTGCCAAAGACTCGTTCTGGTAAGATCATGCGCCGCATTCTTCGTAAGATTGCTGCCAATGAAACAGATCAACTTGGTGATATCACAACATTAGCAGATCCTGGTGTTGTTGAAGTTCTGGTCAAAGACCGTTTAACCCTGTTAAAATAACACAGACCATTCACTGTTTTTAAAAAAAGCCAGGTTTTGAAAAAAACCTGGCTTTTTTTTTCTAAAGTCTACTGTCTACTAAGTACTGAATTCTCAGGTACTGATAATAAATCATTTGAACAATCCCATTGCCCTTAGTACAAGGCTATTACTATGTTTGATCCAATTAAGAATTTCGAAAAAACAAAAAAACTCGTTGGTTATAAATCTCTTAAAGACATGTCTGAAAAAGATTATGATGCTCTTGGTTTTATGAGTGGCTTGGAAGTTCATCAACAACTCAAAACAGAGAAAAAACTTTTTTGTCGTTGTCCCGCAGGACATTATCAAAAAGCTTATGATTATGATTCTGAAGTGATTCGACACATGCGTCCCACATTGAGTGAGCTTGGCGAATATGATGGCACTGCTCTTATGGAGTTTCGAACACGAAAGAATATTACGTATCGGATAAAATATAAAACAGCGTGTACGTATGATATTGACGATACACCTCCTTTTCTCATGAACAAAGAGGCTTTAAAAGTGGCGCTTGAAATTGCTTTGCTCATGAAAGAAAATATTGTGGGAGAGTTGCATATTACGCGAAAACAATATCTTGATGGCAGCATTCCTACAGGCTTTCAACGCACGGGTATTATTGGTGTAGCCGGTGAATTTTCTATTTCCAAGAAAACAATTCGTCTCATTCAAATGAGTATCGAAGAGGATTCCTGTCGCGAAGTTTCGGACATAGGTCACGAACGCATATATAGAACTGATCGATTAGGTATGCCGCTTGTAGAAGTTGTGACGCATCCTGATATGAAAACGCCGTGGGAAGTGGCTGAAGCCTGTCAAATGATTCGTTATATTGCACGTAGTACGGGTAAAGTGCGCGTGGGTAGTGGTGCCTCACGCCAGGACGTAAATGTGAGTGTGCGCGGTGGTCGTCGTGTTGAAATCAAAGGGGTATCACAGATCACACTTATTCCAACGCTCACACACCATGAAGCCTTTCGTCAAAAAGCATTGCTTCTCATTCAAGAAGAATTAACAAAACGTGTGAAGAACCCCAAAGAATGGCATCTTGATTTTGTAAAACTAGCTCTTGCTGATGTACAGCGAGAAGCGCCCCAGCTCGCTAAAAGGTTAGGGACTCTTAACGAATTGAATAAAGGTAATATTGTTGCCGTTAATTTACCAAAATTCGAAGGTTTATTATCTTTTTTTATAGGGCCAAATCGCTGTTTTGCGAGTGAGATTAGTGATCGTTTAAAAGTTATTGCGTGTTTAGAAAAGCCCAATATGATTTGTTGTGAAGATTTCGATATTGGTACTGACATCAAAGAATATAACACTATAACAAAGGCCTTGAGAGCCAAAGATGGTGATTCACAAATAATTTTTATAGCTAGTGATGATGATGTAAAAACAACTATCGAAACCATTAAAGAGAGATGTGAATTAGCTTTTGATGGCGTGCCACATGAGACACGTAAGGCCATGGTGGATGGCGCAACACTTTTTGAGCGTGTATTACCTGGGGCTGATCGCATGTATCCTGATACAGATTCAGCGCCTATTCCCATTTCAGAAGAATTGATCGCTGAAGTGGGTTCTCATTTGCCACGACCGTTAAATGAAGAGTTAGAACAACTGAAAAAGTGGAAAGTACCTTCAGATACTTATACTTATCTATTAAGAAATAATCTTATGGAGATGGTGCGTCGTATTATTGAAGAGTTTAATGTGTCTCCTGTTTTTGTCACAACAGTACTAGCTCATCGTTTGAAAAATTTGCAGGGAAAAATAAAGCAAGCAGAGCCATTTGATGTTAACAAAGTTTATGGGCTTTTCAAATTTGTTCATCATAAGAAATTAGAAGTAGAAATCATTAAAGACATGTTGCCACATGTATGGGAACACCCACAAATCGATTTCGAATCAGTTCTGACGCTCATGCCTTATAAACCAACAGGGAAAAAAGCACTTCAAGAAGATATTCCCATACTCATAAACAAATTTAATTCTCACAAAAGGTCCAAACGACCAAACGCCCTGTCAGATTGGCTCATGGGACAATTGAGAAAGCCAGCATTGGGATCATATCCTTTGGCAAAGCTGCGAAAACTAGTAGAGGAGGGTGTTCATGACAACTGATGCATTTAAAGGTTATAAAGGCAAAGCCCTCGATTGTTTGAAAAAATTTCACGTACGTGTCTGGAGTGATGCTGTTGTCAAAACAACACGTGGAGATTTTGAAGGCATTATTTTACCACGTAGTGAAAATGATGATGAACGACACATTGTTCTAAAACTTATCACAGGTTACAATGTGGGCGTTGCTGTTCATACAATCACAGGCATGGATGAGCGTGGCTATAAAGAAGCGCATTATAAAATTCCGGAAAAAGAATTTCCCTATTCTGAAAAACTTCCCAATGTAAAGTTGTTTGGAACGGGCGGTACAATTGCCTCTCGATTGGATTATCGTACTGGTGCTGTGATTCCTGCCTTTTCACCGGGTGAACTTTATGGCGCTGTGCCTGAATTAGCCGATATTTGTAATCTCAAAACAGAAAAACTTTTTGCTGTTTTTAGTGAGAACATGGGGCCAGATCAGTATAAAAAATTAGCTGTTTGTATTGGCGAGGAAATTAAAAAAGGTGTTGATGGAATTCTTATTGGACATGGTACAGACACCATGCATCACACAGCCACAGCTCTTTCGTATATGGTTCAAGATTCCCCTGTGCCTATTGTTGTGGTGGGCTCGCAAAGATCATCTGACAGACCATCATCTGATGCGGCCCTTAACCTCATTCATGGCACAAAGGCTGCAGCAGAGTCAGATATTGCAGAAGTCATGGTGTGTATGTTTGGTCCAACGTCAAATGAATACGGTTTACTGCATCGTGGAACGCGTGTTCGTAAAATGCATTCATCGTACAGGTCAACTTTCCGTACTGTTGGTGACATTCCCATGGCCATGATTAATCGTGAAAAAATAACACCTTTGAAAACAGGGTATAAAAAAAGAAGACAAGATCATAACGTAAAAATAACACCTTGTTTTGAAGAAAAAGTAACCTTGCTTTATTATTATCCCAACATGATGCCTGATATGATCGATGCGATTGTGGATAATGGGTATAAAGGCATTGTTATTGCTGGTACGGGTTTAGGGCATATTAATAAACCTTTATATCCTGCGATTGAACGCGCGACAAAAAAAGGTGTGGCTATTTACATGACGGTTCAAACTCTTTGGGGTTACACGCATATGTTTGTGTATGATACAGGTCGTGATCTCATGGCTAAAGGGATTGTGCCATTAGACAACATGCTTCCAGAGGTCGCTTATATTAAGCTTGGTTGGGCATTAGGACAGACAAGCGATTTAGCAGAAGTAGAAAAAATCATGAAAACACCTATTTCTGATGATATAACTGAGCGAGAACCTTGTAATGGTTATCTTGTGTTTCAAGGCGGTATTCCTGTGGTGGAAGAGTTCTTGAAGAGTGTTCATAAATAGAGGCGTAAGGCTTAAGGCAATGGAGATCGATAAACTTTCAGTAGAAAACATACGGAAAACGGGCACCGGAAAACGGAAAACGAAGCTTACCAATCCACAAACGAGCGTAATTTTTTTGCACGGCTTGGATGGCGGAGTTTTCTGAGAGCTTTGGCTTCGATCTGACGAATACGCTCACGAGTCACTGAAAAATCACGACCCACTTCTTCAAGGGTGTGATCAGATTTTTCAGAAATGCCAAAGCGCATACGAAGGACTTTTTCCTCACGAGGTGTGAGCGTTTCTAAGACTTCTTTGGTTTGATCTGAGAGATTAAAGTTCATGGCTGCATCAGTTGGTGACATGACAATTTTGTCTTCAATGAAATCACCTAAATATGAATCTTCTTCCTCGCCAATAGGTGTTTCGAGAGAAATAGGTTCTTTGGCAATTTTGAGAACTTTGCGTACTTTTTCAATGGGCATTTCCATTTTGTACGCAATTTCTTCTGGAGTGGGTTCACGACCAAGCTCTTGCACGAGTTGACGTGTGGTGCGTACCAAGCGATTGATTGTTTCAATCATGTGCACAGGAATACGAATAGTTCTTGCTTGGTCAGCAATAGCACGAGTGATGGCCTGACGGATCCACCAAGTGGCATATGTGGAGAATTTATAACCACGTTTATATTCAAATTTATCCACGGCTTTCATCAGACCAATATTGCCTTCTTGGATAAGATCTAAGAATTGAAGCCCACGGTTTGTGTATTTTTTGGCAATGCTCACAACAAGTCTTAAGTTGGCTTCAACAAGATCGCCTTTTGCTTTGTCTACCATTTGCTCAGCATATTTTAATTCGCGGTAAGATTTTTTAATAGCAACAATGTTTGTATCGTGACGTGTTTCAACTTTTCTAATTTTCTTTTGTGTGTGGAGAATGTCTTGGGCAATAGCTAAGACTTCGTCTTTAGGAAGACCTGTGGTTTTAGTGATTTTTCGTTGTAAGTATGTGCTGGCTGACGTGATTTTTTTAACAACTGACTGGTCTTCAGATTTTAAATCAAGCTTTCTTAAGCTTCTGATGATAGAGGTCTCATGTTTTTCAACTTCTTCAAGCACATTTTTGAGACTATTAACAAAACCATTCATGACAGAGCGGTTAAAACCAATTTCATGCAGGCAGCTAACCATCTTGTTTTGAACGTCATTGCGTTTTTCTTCGTAAGCTCTTCTGGTTTCATCGCGTAAATTCTTGTTATGAACTTTTTTATCGTAGGTGTTATATTCTTTAGCTAGTTGACTAACTTTGCTGAGCAGTTTGTGCGCTTTGGCTTTTTGCTCTTCTTCAATTTTTTGTTGGTCTTCAGCGGCCTTGGTTTCTATTTCATCGAGTTCTTTAATAACACTGAAAACTTTAATTTCATTTTTTCTGATTTTTTCGCCAATTTCAGAAATTTCGTTTCGCACAAGAGCAGACGCTAAAATAATTTCGAAAACTTTATTTTCCCAATGTTCAATACGTTTAGCAACCTCAACTTCACCTTCACGCGTGAGCAAGGACACGGAACCCATTTTTCGTAAGTACATACGAACAGGATCATTGGCGCTGCCAACAGACTCAATGGTTGTAAGCATTTTTGGTGTTATTTGTGCTTCAACAGGTTTTTCTTCAGCTCCTTCAGATCCCTTTCCTTTTTTAGCTTTATCAGGTTTGTAATCGCAAGGATCTTCAACTATTTGAATGCTGACTTCTTCGATGAGTGCCAGGATTTCATCTAGTTTGTTAGCATTTGTGATGTTTTCGGGAATGTTTTTATTCAATTCTTCATAAGTAAGAAAACCACGTTCACGCCCTGTATCAATCATTTTTTGAACGCGTTCTTGTACAGATAATTCGCTTTTTGTAAGATCGAGAGGTACAAAGTTTTGTGCCGCTATTTTTCTCTTTTGAGAGCTTGATAGTTTTTCTGTGTTATTTGATTCTTTTGGTGGTGCTGCTTCTTTTTTTGCGGGGCTTTTTGTTTTTGTAACAGGCGTTTTGTTAGTTACAGCCTTTGGCTTTGCTGCTTTTTTCACAGCTTTTTGAGTTGTTTTTTTAG
>JAHJDR010000265.1 GCA_018812345.1 bacterium
GTAACACTTGTTTTTGGTGATGCTCGAACCAGTTTTTACAAATATCTTAAAACACATGACATAAATAAGTGTTTTGTTCTGTTTCCCGATCCATGGCCACGCAATCGTCATGCTCATAATCGCCTTTTACAAAAAGATTTCTGCCAAATTATTACAGATAAACTAACCATTAATGGTGAGTTTGTTTTAGCAACTGATGTAAAAGATTATGCTTACTGGGCTTATGAAAATTTTAATAAAATGGATTGTTATGAAATAGCGCCAGGATGCTCTGATTTTACAAAACCACTTGATGATCTTATACCTACATTTTTCAAGCAAAAATGGGATAGCATGAATCGTGATTTCTATTATGTTAAGTTGATTAAGAAAAAGGACTTTACTGCTTCAGATCAATAAGATCATTGAGACGATCTTTCCAATCAGCGATTATTTCTTTTGTTTCATCTGTTTTCGCATACATATCTTCTGCAATATTAAGAGCCCCCAAAATGGCAACATTTTGTGTGGAAATCGTTGATGAACGCATTTTGATCGCATGCATCACTTTATTAACATAATCAGTAACTCTTTTGACATGGTCCTCATTGTTTTCTGTTTTAAGCATGAATTTTTGATCAAGGATTGTCACTTCATATGTTTTTTTCATAGGGGCCTCACTAATGTCGTATTTTGTAGATTAAGATAGATTCAGAGTCAAGACAGATTAAAGTAATACATAACAATCATAGATTATCTTACTAAAATGTAAGATGATTTACGCTCTAAGCAGATATGATGGCATCTCTCAGATATTGCAGTTCTTTAAGCGTTAATCGTCTAAAACCACCTGATTTTAGTGTTCCGAGTTTTACAGGACCTATGGAGATTCGTTTGAGTTCTTTGACTGAAATTCCAACAGTTTGACACATTCGCCGAATTTGTCGATTTTTCCCTTCAACAAGTACAAATTCAAGAATTGAAGATGTTTTGTTGCGTCGCATGATACGTATTTGCGCAGGAAGAGTTCTTGAGCCATCAAGTACAATACCTTTTCTCAAACGATTGATTTGCTTATCTGTGACCTCATTTGTTGTTTTGAGTTCGTACACCTTTTCTAGATGATATTTGGGGTGTGTGAGGTGCAAAATAAACTCACCATCATTTGTTAAAATAATAGCACCTTGTGTATTGTAATCGAGACGACCAACAGGTTTTAAATGAGCCATTTCCTCTGGCAATAAATCAAATATACACTTTCTCTTTTCAGGGTCGCTACGCGTCACCATGACCTGGCGTGGCTTGTTGATAAGAATGGCTACAAATTCTTCTTGAGTATTAATTTTAAAGGCTTTGCCATCTATTTGAATACGATCCTTGGTCGGATCAATTTTCATGCCTTTAGTGGTAACAATGATACCATTAATTTTTATTTTTTTCTCATCAATGAGTTTTTCAACGGCGCGTCTTGAAAACACCCCTGTTGAAGCAATGACTTTTTGAATACGTTCTTTCATTATATTTGTGCCTCTTTATTCTCGTTGTCCGTTGTCCGTTGTCCGTTTTCCGTAGGCACAACACCGTCGCTTGTATTGGTTAGTGGTTCTTGGTTCTCGTTGTCCGGTGTCTGTTGTTCGTTTTCTGTAGATACAACAACGTCATCAGAAACTGGTTCAGGGTTTTCCGCGTCGGAGCCTTCTGCGGAGACGGGTTCTGTAAAGTGTTCCATCACAATTGATTTTTCAACTTGTCTGAGACTTTTAATGGATTCATTTAAATCACCTAAAATGGCTTCTTCTTCTTGTGTGAGATAGTCAATAGCATCATCCATGAGATCGCCCACAAAGCCATGTTCTTCGAATGATTCTTGGTTAAATCTTTTTTCTTCTTCGTCGGTTGATAATTTTAGGGCTTGATAATCACTTAAATTTGGCAAATCACGCAATTGATTTATGCCAAAGACTTCTAAGAATTTTTTGGATGTGCCATAGACAATGGCACGACCAGCATCTTCACTGCGGCCCACCATTCGAATGATATTCTTGTCGAGCAGCGTCTTTAAAACACCTCCTGAATCAACACCTCGAATGTCCTCTATTTTCTGCCTGGTAATAGGTTGTTGATACGCAATGATTGATAAAGTTTCTAAACTTGATGGCGAAAAACGTGAGGGGGTTTGAACTTTTTCTTCTTTAAGGTACATAGAGATTTCATATTTTGTACGTAATTGATAACCTTTGGCGACCGCAACAAGTTCTACACCATGGTCTTGGTTACTCAATTCTTCCTGAATTTGTAATAATATGGTTTTAATATCTGACGCCGTGATTTCATCTTGTAGCTCCTGCTGTTTATTCAGCAGTTGTTGCATGGGATCTATTTCGTTGTCCGTTGTCCTTTGTTCGTTGTTCGTATCTTGGTCTATTTCGTTGTCCGTTGTCCGTTGTCCGTTGTTTGTATCTGGATCTATTTCGTTGTCCGTATCTGGGTCTATTTCGTTGTCCGTGGTCCGTTGTCCGTTGTTTGTATCTGGGTCTATTTCTTCTGAACATTGTTCTAATGTGGGTTCTTGCTCATTATTAGCCGCTTCTCTCTTTGCTACTTGACGCAGTTTTTTTACCATTTTACTAATGGGTATAGGCTGTACTGCCACAAATAACATAGCTTCAATAACGGCCTTCATTTTATTTTTTGTTTCGTCGTTCATACGTTGTTCCTAATTATTACCGATAGCTTTCAGCATTTTGTAACATATCGGTATTATCTAATATGTCCTCATTCATTTCGAGGCGTCTTTGAATGCGAATGGGGTCAAATTGCCCTGTTTGATAGATGCGTACCATATGCAAACGGGTCAATTCTAATATAGCTAAAAATGTGATCACCACACCCATACGCGTAATA
>JAHJDR010000266.1 GCA_018812345.1 bacterium
AGATGATTTACCATGGGATTTTTCTTTGGGCTTACAAGAATATGGTTCTGATGCGTCTGTTTTTATAGGTGAGCTTGATGCTGATCTGGCTATTCTTGGTTTTGAGGCAACAATAGGCGAGAGAGCAGAAGTGATTTACCAAGCTGTACGGCAACTTGATTGGTCTTTGCAATCAGAACCCACAGGCCAAGATTGTATTTCGATTTTAGAAAATCCAGTTGGTAATTGTGTAGATGTGGCTAATCTCATGTATGCACTTTACAAACATTATGACATTGAAGTTCAGCCAGTTTATGTGCAGCAAACACTCTCAGGTAATTTTAACCATTCCTGTGTTGGTGTTATTGATGAGGCGGGTGAGATCATACTTGTCGATGCTACAATTCGTGATGGTTTTAATATTAAACACAATGAATGGTATCCTATTTCTGAAACAGAGTTCTTAAGTCAATTCTATGGATCTCGTGGTTTAGCTCTAGAATTGGCGGGTGAAGAAGCTGCTGCCCTCATTGATTACAGTACTTCTTACACCATGTGTCCCAATCGCGTGACGTCTCTTTTAAATAGTGCTGGGATTCTTATGGCACGCGGTGATTATGCCGTTACTGAGAACTATCTTTTACAACTTAGTGAACAAGGTTACCAATCAGCACAATTCTCTTATGTGCAAGGTTATTTTCATCTCCATCAAGGAGAGGTAAAAGAAGCTTTATATGATTTTCAAGAAGCCTTAAAACTTTGCCCCACACATCAAGGGGCTATAGAAAAAATCCAAAAAATTAAAACACCATAAACGGTCTGGCCATTATCGATGTGAAGCCTAAATAAATAAAAATTGCTGATCGCTTATTGCATATTGTCAATTGTCATTAAATCATCAAATCCATACAATGGATTGCAGTACTTGCAGACCCTTTACCCAATTTATCCAGGGCAGTGTTGATGATGAGGGTTTCTGAATGTTCGTCATAGTTGAGCTTTACATGAATATGATCTGAGCCCATAACATTGTCTGTATTACAAGCAATGCCATCGTCTAATATTTGAATGTAAGGGCTTAAATTGTAAAACCTACGAAACGTATTAATGAGTTTATCATTTTTCCATTTGCGAATGGGTTGTACATAGAGTGTGGTGAGAAGGGCGTTTTGCGTTAACGTGTCTTTGCAATCTAAGGTGAGCGCAAAGTCTTTTCCCCCAAGCATGATGAGCTTTTCTTCGATTTCTGCTATCACTCTTTTGTTTTTCTGACCACAGCGACACGCAGAGCCTTGTTGTTGTTCCACAGAACAAATCAGAGGTTTCATTACTATCATTTGATTCTGAAGCAAAGGTGCGAGCGCAAGAATTACACTTGTGGCCATGGCATCAGGGATGGCTGCGAGCATTGACTTGCCGATGTCTTCTGAAAATATTTCTGTTAGACCGTATGTGGCTTCTTTAAGCAGTTTTTTCGCCTGATGTTTTCCAAAAAGTTTTTGATAGGTTTTGACATTTTGAAAGCGATAGGCAGGGGAGAGATCAATCACCTTCACACCATAGCCCCGCAGTTTAAAGGCAATTTCCATGCTCTGATCTGCAGGCAAATTTAAAAAAACCACTTGGTTTTGTCGGCCAATTTTATGAATGTTGAGTGGTGAAAAAACAAGATCTGATTGACCTAAGAAAAAAGGATAGACACGATCAAGACGTTTCTTGGCATGTTCTCGTGATGTGATTGTGGTGAGATCTATGTGAGGATGGTTGAGGAGTTGTTTTGTGAGAGCAATGCCGACGTTGTTGTCTGCGCCGATTATCGCTACGCTTGCGTGCTGCGTACTGCGTTGTGCGTACTGCGTGTTCTTTGTGTTTTTACTTTGTGTCATAACGCATATTTAGGTTACTTTTTGCAGTACATCAATGCATAAAAAAAACGCCCCAGATAACTGAGGCGTTTTGAAAAATGAAAATTGATATAAACGATAACCGATAACCGATAAACGGAAACCGATCCTAACGTTTACTGTATTGGCTTTTCTTACGGGCTTTACGGTGACCGTATTTTTTACGTTCCACTTTACGTGAATCACGAGTCAAGAAGCCACCACGATTAAGTGGTTTTCTGTAATCTTGATTGAGTTGCAGTAAAGCTCTGGCTAAGGCGTGACGAACAGCACCAGCTTGACCAGAAAGACCACCGCCATGAACGCGTACGATAATGTTAAATTTACCAACATTACCTGTTGAGTCCATAGGTTGCATGATCATCATGCGGAGGGTTTCTCTGGGAAAATAGGTTTCCATGTCTCTACCATTGGCTAGAAATTCACCTTCACCAGGAGTGAGCCAAAGACGGGCGATAGAATTTTTACGACGCCCCGTTCCATAAAATCTTTTTTTAGTGATTGTCTTCATTCTTTAAACTTCCCTTGTTTGAGGTTTTTGTGCTGCATGAGGATGCTCGGCGCCCACATACACTTTTAACTTTTTAAGTTGCTTACGTCCCAAAGGACCACGGGGCAACATACCTTTAACAGCTTTCTTAATGATGAAAGTAGGATCTTTTTCTAATTTTGTTTTTGCGCTGTATTCTTTAAGGCCGCCCATCCAACCAGTGTGTTTGTAGTACATTTTGTTTTCGAGTTTATTGCCTGTAAGTTTTATTTTCTCAGCATTAATGGCAATAACAAAATCACCCATATCAACACCAGGTGTGAATGTTGGTTTGTCTTTACCACGTAAAATTGTGGCAATTTGTGTGGCTACGCGACCAACAGGTCTATCTTGAAGATCAATGACATGCCAATTTTTTTTGACTTGATCTTTCTTTGCATAAAAGGATTTCATGTCAACCTCAGAAGAAATCTAAACATCAGATGATAATGTCTGATGTAGGTTTCTGTATTCAAAAATTTAATTCTAATTAAACCTAATTAAAAATAATAGGTTAAATCACCTTTTTTATTAACGGGGCTGGGTAAATATTGTTTTTTGGGGGGATATGTCAACTGTTTTCGTGGTTCGTTGTCCGTTGTCAGTTTTCCGTAAGAAATGTTCATACGGACTACGGAATACGGGATACGGATTACGGGATAAAGCGCTGAGCGACGCGTTCTTCGACTTCGTCCAAAGTGGGAATATTGCCAAAAAGTCTTTCCCAGACCAAAGGGGTTTCCATGCACAGGTAGTGAGGGATTTTACCAATGTTATTAGTAAGTTGTCCTATGAGATGCCTGTACATTTCTTCTCTAATGGGTCTGAAATAGCGCATTTTGCCATCTGTCATGGGAAAGATCTCACCTGTCATGATTTTTGACTTGGGAAAGCGATCCATGGATATTTTTTTGAGTCCAGGGGTAAATCGGAGTGATCCCAGCGATACCCAGGCAATGTCATCGGGTTTGAATAAATCACTTATTTGCGAAATCACGTTATTATATTGTTCCTGCCAATCAGGATAATAGAGGAGAGGGTCAAAGTGAAAAGCAATGGGATAGCCTTTATCAGCACATTTTCGAGCCGCTATTAAGCGGTCAGCGAGTGAGGCGCATTTCAGTTCTTCAATGTCAATATAGGGTTGTGGGTTAACAGACCAAGCGACCACAACATTGCCTTGGTGTTTTAGTTTAAGCAGGTTATCTATGTTTGTGGTTTTTGTTTTAAATTCAAAAACAATATCTTTGAGTTCATTAGCTAGAGCAACACATTCTGTTGTAAACTCTGTGATGTGATCAAGCGCTAATGAATCGCTGAGTTCTCCCGCACCAATACGAAATTTTTTCCCTGGATTTTCACGGACTTTATTTCTGATGGCATCACAGATTTCATCAACATTTGGATGGATGGTGATGATGGGGTTATTTTGTAGATAATCTTGAAGAATACAATAAGAGCATTCCAAGTGACAGTTCGTTATGAGGTCAATGGTATGGTATTGACAACAAACCTCTCCTTGTCCCTGACAGACTTTTAGGAGCTCCCCTTTTAGAGGACTGATGAGGAGTTTTTTCTTTGCCTCAGTATGTTTTTCAGGGATTTTAATTTCATGAGGATCGTTGATGTACGTTACAGGTAGATTGGGTAGGTTGTTGATAATGCGTTTGGTGTTTTTATGAGTTTTGACTGTATTATCGACGAAGATTTCTGTGGGGGTATAGTCGGTTATCGGTTTTCGGTTATCGGTTTTCGTGGGAGGTTTCATAGTGGATATAAACTCTTCTTCGCTGAAGCTACGAAGAGTTGTTGTCAATATGCTATGCAAATTGACAACAAAAAAACCCGTCCACCTTTTGGTGGACGGGTAAAGAGTAGATCTTTATCAACCCACACCA
>JAHJDR010000037.1 GCA_018812345.1 bacterium
CGTGCCGAAAAATAATTATGACAGGAGTTAACAATGGTTAACAAAGGTAACTGATAAGTTAAAGATAGTGATAATGTTGCCCGGCAATAAATGCCTGTTTTTCAAAGTGATAGTCAGATAAAAGCTGTATTTATTCTTCTTCTGTTTCTTCTTCGGTGGTGTTGACAATTGTTTCGTCTGGATCCTCTTTTGTTGCGTTAACAACCGCTTCAGCCGGCTCTATACTTGTGGCATTGTCAATTGTCTCATCTGGCTCTATAATAGTGGCGCTGACAACTGTTTCGTCTGGATCCAAAACAATGAGGCGCACACCTTGTGTGTTGCGGCCCATGACAGAAATCTTTTTCACTTCTTGGCGAATAATTTTGCCGCCGTTTGAAATGAGCATGAGATGATCTTCTTCAGAGACTTCTGTAGCAGTGACCACTTTACCGTTTTTATCAGTGACTTTTAGTGTGAGAATGCCAGAGCCGCCACGGCTTTGTTTACGGTATTCATCCAAATGTGTGCGTTTACCATAACCTCTTTCTGAGATTGTGAGAATTGTTTTGCCTGGTTCCACAACATCCATACCTACAACAATGTCATCTGCTTTTAGATTGATGCCCCTAACACCAGCAGCGGATCGCCCCATGGGTCTGATTTGGCTTTCATCAAAACGAATAGCTTGGCCTTTTGAAGAAGAAATAATAATGTCTTGTCCCTTGCTAACAAGGCGTACACTAATGAGTTCATCGGCTTTTAGTGTAATGGCAATAATACCGCCAGCTCTTGGGTTAGAGTAAGCTGATAGAGGGGTCTTTTTTACCGTTCCTTTTTGTGTTGTGAAGATGATGTGTTCATTATCATTGTATTCTTCTACGGGTAGAATGGCCGCAATCTTTTCATTGCTCGCGAGTTGGATGAGGTTTGAAATAGATTTGCCTTTTGCTGTGCGGCTGACTTCAGGGACTTCATAAACCTTTAACCAGTGCACACGACCAAGATTTGTAAACACAAGCAAGGTGTCATGCGTACTGGCCGTAAAGATTTTTTCGACAAAATCTTCTTCACGTGTGGTCATGCCTTGTTTGCCACGACCGCCACGTCGTTGTGTGCGGTATGTTGAAACAGGGTGTCTTTTAATGTAGCCAAGGTGAGAAACGGTAACAACCATTTCTTCTTTTTGTATTAAGTCTTCGATATCAATGTTGTCTAATTCTGTATGAACAATTTCTGTACGGCGTGCATCTCCGAATTTATCTCGGATTTCAATGAGCTCGTCTTTGATAATATTCATGACAAGGACATTGCTGGCGAGAATTTTTCTGAGTTTTGTAATGAGCGTCAAAAGTTCTTCATAATCTTGTTTGATTTTATCGCGTTCAAGGCCTGTCAGGCGATGCAGACGCATATCAAGAATGGCTTGCGCTTGAATGTCTGATAGTTCAAAATTTTGTCTTAAGGCGATCTTGGCCTCACTGGGATTAGTGCTCTTTTTTATGAGGGCAATAACTTCATCTATGTTATCAACAGCAATTTTTAAGCCTTCTAAAATATGTGCTTTATGTTCTGCTTCAGCAAGTTCATGGGCTGTGCGTCTCAAGACGACTTCTTTGCGGTGCTTAATAAACTCTTCAAGCATGGCTTTGAGGTTTGTTACGACCGGACGGCCATTTGAAATAGAGAGCATGATAACGCCAAATGAGGCTTGCAGGGCAGTGTGTTTATAAAGTTGATTTAAAATAACATTGGCATTCGCATTCTTTTTCAGTTCAATCACCATGCGCATGCCGGTGCGATCTGATTCATCACGGAGATCAGAAATGCCATCGATGCGACCATCATTGGTGAGGTTGGCAATGTTTTCTAGAATGCGTGCTTTATTGGCTTGGTAGGGGATTTCCGTGACCACAATAGCTTCGCGGTCTTTGTTTTTACCATAGGGTTCAATATCGAGTTTAGCACGCATGGTTACTTTGCCACGACCTGTACGGTAAGCAGATTTAATGCCACTGGTACCATAAATGTAACCCGCTGTTGGAAAATCAGGTCCGGGGATAATTTTCATAATTTCGTCAATGGACACATTTGGTTCATCAACAAGTGTTATCAGGGCATTAGTCACTTCTGTTAAATTATGCGGTGGAATTTTTGTTGCCATGCCAACAGCAATACCGTCAGAACCATTAATAAGAAGGTTAGGAACGCGTGTGGGTAAAACAACGGGCTCAAAAACAGAATCATCAAAATTAGGGGAGTAATCGACAGTGCTTTTTTCAATGTCTGCCATGAGTGTTTCAGCAAGTTTTGTCAGACGACACTCAGTGTAACGATAGGCCGCTGCAGAATCACCATCAACAGAACCAAAGTTTCCTTGGCCATCAATGAGGGGGTAGCGCATGTTCCAGGGTTGTGCCATGCGCACTAAAGCATCATAAACAGCGCTGTCACCATGAGGGTGATATTTTTTTAAAACTTCGCCCACAACACCGGCGCATTTTGAATAGCGCTTACTGGCAAGATGACCTTCCTTAAACATGGCGTATAGGATGCGTCTGTGTACAGGCTTGAGGCCGTCTCTGATATCAGGAAGAGCACGGCCAATAATAACGCTCATAGAATAATCGAGGTAGGAGTTGCGCATTTCATCTTCTAAGTTAACGCCAATAATATCTTTTGAAATTTCTTTTTGATCAGTTGTTTGTTCCATTTTTTTCGTTGTCCGTTCTTCGTTTTCCGGTTACCGTACCTGTTGCTAAAAAAGCTAATATTTAAGGTGACCTAGAGATTAGAAACGTATAAATTCTTTTAGATTGCTAAGTGCCCTAAAATAGAAATAATATGGCCGTATGTCAATAGAGATTAACGTGTTTTGACAGGTTATTTTCTGAATAATATTAAAAGTTTAGGGCCCTTTTAAGGGGTGTAAAAAGGCTGATGATTACTGAAGCAAAAAAACGGACAACGGATAACGGACAACGGACAACGAGTTATGCTAAAATTGCCATAGACGTCCCCCTCAGAACGACTTTTACCTATCGGATTCCCACGCATTTAAGAGAATCAATAGCAAGGGGTAAGCGTGTTTTAGTTTCTTTTGGGCGCAAAAAAATGGTTGGTATTTGTTTGGGGCTGGATGAAACCTTTGTGTCCTTTCAAGCCAATGGGAAAAAAATTGAAGACAAGAATCTCAAAGATATTGAAGAAATTATTGATGAGTATGTTTTTTTAGATAATGATTACTTGCAGTGGCTTGAATTTGCTTCAGCTTATTACATGGCACCTATTGGTCAGGTTCTTAGTCAGGCGTTGCCTTCTTTTTACTTTGATATAAAAAAAATTGGCAAAGAGAAAAAAATAAAATTCAAAGAAATTTCATTTGCATCAGATTTTACAACAAATAGCATCACGCTCACTCAAGAACAGCAACAAGTGTATCAAGCTATTCTCAAGCATCTGAATTCGTATTACCCCGCCCTCATTCATGGTATTACAGGGTCAGGAAAAACAGAAGTGTATATTCAGCTCATTCACGAAGTGCTCAGACAAAGAAAATCAGCATTACTTCTTGTTCCTGAAATTGGTCTGACACCACAAATGATGACTCGATTGAATCATCATTTTAAAGGATCTCTTCTTGTTTATCACAGTGGTTTATCTATTAATCAACGTGTGAATCAGTGGCAGCACTGTTTGGCACAAGAGCCAAAAGTTATGGTGGGAACGCGCTCGGCATTATTTGCCCCTTTTAAAAACTTAGGACTTATTATTGTTGATGAAGAACAAGACTCTTCTTACAAACAAGACGATCGCTTTCGCTATCATGCGCGCAATATGGCGCTGAGTCGTGGAAAACAATTAAACATTCCTGTTATTTTAGGAACAGCAACGCCAAGTTTAGAAACCTACTATCAAACACAAGAAAACAAGTATGCTTATTATGAATTAAAGGAACGTATTGGTTTGGCCAAGCTTCCCGATATTCGTGTGATTGATTTTGGAAAAGAACGTGAGCAAACAGGCAATGCCCTTATGGTGTCTCAAAATATCCATGATGCCATCGAGCACTTTCATAAGCAAGGGCGGCAAATGATGATATTTGTGGGGCAACGAGGTTTTGCACAAAATGCTTTTTGTACGGCTTGCCATCAAATTCAGGTGTGTCCTAATTGTAGTGTGGGATTAAAATTTCACAAACCGTTATACAATCTTAAATGTCATTATTGCGATTATGCAATTTCCTTTGATGGGGCGTGTGGGCAATGCCAAGAAAAAAGTTTAACGCTTTTGGGTTTTGGAACGCAATCTATTGAAGAAGAGTTGCGCATCATGCACCCACGCGTGCGTATGGCCAGGTTAGATAGCGACCATGTAACCAAAGTATCTGATTTACACCAAACATTAGCAGATTTTTATACAAAAAAAATAGATCTCCTTGTGGGAACACAGATGATTACTAAAGGGCACGACTTTGATGATGTTGGGTTTGTGGGGGTCTTAGGCATTGATGCCCATCTCGGGTTGCCTGATTTTCGAGCCAGTGAACGTTCTTTTCAAACAATTGTGCAGGTGGCAGGGCGCGCAGGGCGATCGCAGAAAAAAGGCCATGTGATTATTCAGAGCCTTATGCCTAATCATAAGAGCATTACCTTTGGTGTGAAACAAGATTATGCGTGTTTTGCAAACGATGAACTCGAATTTAGAGAAGCCCTACAGTATCCACCGTATTCTCGTTTAATTCAGTTTCGTTTCATTTCACATCAGGAAGCGCGCTTGAAAGATTTTATGGGAACGTGGGCTGTGTTTTTAAATCAAGTCCGTCAAAAGACAAACTCAGATGAGTTTAAAATATTAGGGCCAGCAGAGATGCCTGTGTACAAGGTTCGCGGCAAGTATCGTTACCATGTGTTACTCAAAATAAAGCGTGGGCTTAAAATTGCTGACATCATGAATTACCTCATCACAGATCTTGATGAGAGAAAACTCAAAGGGATTAATTATCAAATAGATGTGGATGCGGAAGGGTTGGTGTGAACTGGTTCGCTAGTCGCTAGACGACAGACGCTAGACGCTAGACGCTAGACGCTAGACGACAGATTTGCCAGAGGCAGACGCTAGACGTGCGACGCAAAGCAGTCTTGCAAAGAAATAAATAATTAGTTAATACAAATTCATGGCAAAGCTAGAAGTTCTCAAATACCCTGAAAAAAGTCTTAAAGAGCCCTCTGAGCCTGTAAAGGAAGTGACAGAGGAGCATCGGCAATTATTCCAAGACATGATCGAAACCATGTATTTGTCGCATGGTTTAGGCTTAGCAGCACCGCAAGTGGGGTTGAACATCACGCTATTTGTCATGGATGTGGCTAGGCCCAATCCTTTAGATGAAGAAAACCCAATATCTAATCCTCTTTGTCTCATTAATCCAAAAATAATTGAGAAAAGTGATGAGACAATTATCTATGAAGAGGGGTGTTTGTCGTGCCCAGATCTTTTAGTGGATGTTAAACGCTCTAAAGCTGTTGTGGTTGAAGCGCTTAACGAAAAGGGTGAATTGATAACACATAATTTTACAGAACTCGAAGCGGTTTGTGCCCAGCACGAAATGGATCATTTACAAGGCACATTACTCACAGACCAAATCTCCCGTCTTAAAAGAGAACTCTATCGCAAAAAACGAATGCGTTTGAAAAAGGAAGAAGAAGAGTCTTTTGATTCAAATCTTTTATAAGAGATCAATGAATTATCATTCCTCAAAATACTCAAACGCATCAATGATATCAAGATACACACCATCAAAGCCAGCATCGAGGATTTTTTTCAGGTATGAATCATTATTGCCAAAGATAATATCCTGCCAGCCAGAACTCCAGTACTCGACTTTATAATTTCCCGCCCAATCAGGGTTTTCTTCTTTGATCCATGAGGCCGTGCTATTGTCAGCCCAATAAAAACGATAATCTTCTGCCTCTCCAATACTCATATAAGCAATAACAAGACGGGAGCCACCATTGGCTTTAGCTTTAAGAGCTGTGACATTAGCGGCTGTGAGCTCCTCTTCTCCCTGAAAAAATAAATCAGTTATAAGAAGATCATAATTTGTTGCGGCAACGGCTGTGCTAAAAGCATTTACCGTAGCATAATTATCTGTGTCTAAAAGATAGAGAAAGTTTTTGGCTTGGGCAAGCGTTGTGATGTTGTCATCGTTTTCATTATAAGGTGTTGCTGGATAGTCTGGAATATTATTCAAATCTCTTTCATCTGCCGCAAAAGAAATATAATCATTACTATTATTTTCCTGATAAGAATCATCCATATTGGCTTGGGTGGAGCAGTAATCTGTGACCAGGACTTCTATGTCATTATCTTCTGCTATGTCCATGAAGGCGGACATTTGCGTTTTATCAGCTGTTGGTGTGGCTTCATCATCGTTATCATACCCATAATTTAAATCTTCCCGACCTACGCCATCAATGGCGCTTATATAGCTTGTTGCCAGAGACCCTGTGGCCTCACCATCTGTTGTGAGAAGGTCATGGCCGTTTTGCGGGATGATAATAAAATCAGTATCTATGTTTTTGGCATAGCTGCTGATGTCTTGCACAAAATCTCGCATGTATTGGCGATAATCAGTTTCTGGATCTGGATCTGGATCTGGACTTGCTGTCGTCCCACTCCCACCACAGCTACTCAGAAAAAAAACAAGAAGAATGATATATAAAAAAACACATTTTGAATTTTGCATTGACATAACTATCTCCACGTAAAATTTTAACGCTAGACGCTAGACGCTAGACGCTAGACGCTAGTTACAATCCAAAAAAACGTTCCGCATTCCCTGTCGTTGCCTTAGCTATCTCATCAAAACTAAGGCCTTTCACCTGGGCCACACATTCAGCCACATATTTCACATAGGCGGGTTCGTTTTTTTTGCCGCGATAGGGGATAGGGGCTAGAAAGGGGGCGTCGGTTTCAATCATAAGACGATCTAAGGGAACCATTTTAACAACTGCTCTGAGTTCATGCGCTTTTTTAAAGGTTATCACACCAGTAAAAGAAATCATAAAGCCAATGTCTAAGTATTGTTGTGCGAGTTTTTTTGTTCCAGAGAAACAATGAACAACACCCGTAACAGCACCTTTGGCTTCAGATTTTATAAGCTGTACGCATTCATCGGCACATTTTCTGTCATGAACCACGAGAGGTTTCTTAGCTTCTTTAGCTAAGTGAATAAAGTGGCTAAATACCATTTGTTGCACATCTTTGGGTGAGTGCATGTAGTGATAGTCCAGGCCTGTTTCACCCACAGCCACAACTTTATTTTCTGTTGTGATCAGGTCTTTGAGTGCGCGAAAACTTTCTGTGGTCATGGTACAGGCTTCATGAGGGTGGATGCCTAAAGAGCAAAAAACATTGTCATGTTTCTTTGTTAAAGAAACAGTTTGAATATTATCTTCAAAACCATAGCCTGATCCTATGGCAATGAGCCGATCCACACCATTGTCTTGGGCATTTTTGAGCACGGTATTAATTTCTTCTTCCGATAAGCCAGAAAGATGGCAGTGGGTGTCAGTTAGCATAATGTGTGCTAGCGAGCTAGCGTCTAGCGTCTAGCGTGAATAGGTTTATACGATAGACGATGGACGACAGACGATAGACGTTACAATTTCAGTCTCATCCCAATCTCCTCAATTGGCAACTGGTATCGGGCAGAGACTTCCATGGGATTGCCGCTGAGTATAAGGTTCAGAGCAAGATAAATATTTTGCATGCGTTCCCCAAAAGCTCTAATGGTTTCTCCTTTTTTGGGCGATAATTTCTGTGTGAGAAATAAATTTAATCGTTGTCCACAATCAAGGCAGAGGACTTTACTGTATTCAGCATCAAAACGAAATTCTGCTTTATCCGTTTTATTATGAGTCCAAATCATTTTAGAGCAAATAGGATCGCTGGTAAAATCAATGGTTTCTATATCTTTAACAATACTGTCTGTTGCTTTCTGTGTGCTTCGTGAGCTTAAGGCCAGAGAGCTCATTTCCAACAAACTCTCACTTAAGTTGTGCATACGGCGCGTGATCATGGCCAGCGCGTCCGGGTTAATCTCTATTTGAGGGTGTTTAGCCAAAAGCTCTACAATCTCTGTTTTATTCATACGTGGAAAATCACAATCCACAAAGAAATTGATGAGTTTTAAAGCCGCGCAAACAGGGGATACCTCTGCAACAGGTTGTTTGTGGTGTTCCAGAAGTGTTTGAATTACTTCTTCAGGAAAATTCCAATTAGCAGCAATCATGGCACTGATTACGGGATGAAACTCCCAATTAAGATGTTGCATAAGAGAGGATTTTAAATCTTCCTCTTCTTTTTCTGTGTTCGTAACATCACTCCAGTTTGGGTTGTTGTCAATAATAGGATACAACAGTGTGTTAAGGGCATAGGTGCCCAAACTTTGCATGAGAGCTGCGGCATAGAGGTGATCGTAATTAATATTTTCAGGAAGAACTTTTTTGAGTTCGCGCGTCATGAGAACACCTAAGCTGGAAAATTCAATGTATTGTTGGAGCGCGGGGAGTTGCTCATAATTGACATAAAGCCCTTCAGGTTGGGTTGCCATGAAAATGAGATCTGAAAAACGATCGAGATCTAAGTTTTCAAGACATTCTTCTATGTTTTCGTAAGGGGTATCAAAAAAGTAAAGGCAATTGGCAGCAATAAATAAGAAGGGGCCTAGAAAGGGGTCTCGGGCAATGTAGCTAGGCAAAGATTCATTTTTAACCACAAAGTCAGTTACCTCATTCAACCTTTGAATACCTTTGTATTGTTCGTTAAGCACAATATCTAAAATGAGATACAAACCAAGGGGCAGAATGGGTAATGTTTTAATCGTGCACACTTCTTTTTTTAAGTTATGGAGCACTTCTTTGATTAATATATCGTGTTTATTCTTGGGATCGTGGTGTTCTTTCCAGTCTTTCTTAAAACCGGCAACAGAGACATCCCAATGGTAGAGGTAGCGTTCAGCGCCTGTAATTGTTTTTACTTTTGGTTTTCTGGCTTTTTGTTCTGCTTCTTGAAGTTTATAAAATAAAGCTTCATCAATATGAAAAATAGATGCTATTTTTTTTATGATATTTTTATCAGGAAGGGCTTCACCAGATTCGTAACGACGGTATTCTTGGAAAGACAGCCCTAGTTTTGCTGCCATGTCTTTTGAGCGGATTTTATTTTTTTCACGTAGTGTCCAGAGCTTAATACCAAAACGTAAATACTTAATATGTGATTTGATAGCATCTTTATCAACGCTAACATCATCCTTAATAGATGGCGTCATTCTGGTCATGTGTAGCTCCGTGTTTAGTTATGGCCTTGTATTTTATAGTGTTTTTGATGCTTTTTCAATGTATTTGTTCAGGCGTCTGGGTCGCTGGGTCGCGGGGTTCGCTAGTCGCTCGTCGCTCGTCTCACACTAGGCACTGGACACTAAACACTGAACACCAATACGCTAGACGACAGACGCTAGACGCTAGACGCTAGACGACAGACGTTAGACGCTAGACGACAGACGCTAGACGCTAGACCCCGTAAAACGGGGCAGGCGCATTTAAAAGTCATACAAAGTATCATCAAGCAAAGAGAGCCGTTTATTGACGTCTTCAATTACTTCCTTGTTTGTGGGGTTAGAGAGAAGACAGCTTTCATAATCCAATTTAGCGCGCTCTTTGTTAGTAAGAAGATCCTGAAATGTACGCCCTCTATAATAATAGACTTTGTAGAGGTGGGGGTATTGATGGTCGAGAGCTCTATTAAATTTTTCTAGAGCCTGATCACCCATTTTAAGTTCATAGGCTAATCTGCCTTGATAAAAATCAATGGCACCGTGTGTGGGAAAGTAATGCTGTGCTTGTGTGAGAATATCTTGAGCGTGAGCATATTTTTTTTGTGCCAGAAAGACTTGAGCCATGCCCGTGTAGGGCCAAATAATGCTTGGGTTAAGATTGAGAAGAATGTTGTAATTTTTAAGGGCTAAAGGGTATTTTTTTGTGTCACGTAGAATGGCTGCTTGATTGATGTAGAGCACGGGCTCATCAGGATTATCTTTAATAGCTTTTTGATACAAAATAATAGCCTCTTGTTTTTTGTCTGCAGCCATAAGTGCATCAGCTTCTTTAACATATGAGGTGATGGAGCGTGAGGAACAGGCACTCAGTGTTAAAAGTGATAGAATAACAAAAAAGAGAGGAAAACCTTTGCAAAATTTTAGAAGCATCATATGTCCTTTTCATGAACCATGATTATGTCATTGACTGCGTGAATCACCAGGGTTTTGGTGAAGTGCGCCTGTCTCATGAAAAATACCTTGTCCCCTATGTTTTGCCAAAAGAAAAAGTGCGTGTACAGCCAATAGGCAAAAAACGTGGTTGGCATACCTGTAATTTAGTGTCTGTTCTTGAATCAAGCCCTAAAAGAGTTAAACCGCTCTGTCCCTATTTTGGGGTCTGTGGTGGGTGTCAATTGCAGCACATAGATTATGTGGAACAATTAAAACTCAAAAGAGCCTGGCTTGTAGACTGGTTGCAACAAGATTCCTTATTTCAAGAAGTGGTGCTTAACGAGATAATACCGTCAAAATCACATTACGGTTATCGTAATCGTATCACATTGCACAGCAATGAAACAGAAACGGGTTTTTATAAAAGTGAGACCCATGATATTATTTCCGTTTCAGAATGTGTGATTGCTAGTGACCTTGTAAATAAAAAATTAAAAACAGCTCTTGATAGCCTTAGCTCAAATGACGAAACCTTTGAACTGCGTGAAGATGAAAATAGTTGTTTTGTTCAGGTCAACAATTGCCAAAACGAAAATCTCATACAAAGTGTACTGCGTTTGTGTGAAGGGCAAACATGGCAGCAAGCCCTAGATCTTTATTGTGGGTCTGGTAATTTTACGCGAGCGTTAAGTGCTAAAGCAAAAAAAGTTCTGGGTGTTGACAGCAACAAAGAGGCCATTCAAATGGCGCAAAAAAAAGCAAAGGAAGATAAAAATAAAAAGACAAAATATCTCTGTGGGGATGTGTTGGATCAGGTTTTCTCTTTAGCTCAAGACTATCATTATTTTGATCTCATTCTTTGTGACCCGCCTCGTGGTGGTTTGGGCGAGGTTTTATCCTATTTACCACGATTAAAGCCTCAAAAACTTATTTATATATCGTGTCATCCTCAAAACTTTTTTAAGGATGCCAAGAAACTCAGTTCTCTTGGTTTTTCTCTGAAAGAAATCACACCTGTAGATATGTTCCCACAAACAGTTCATCTTGAAATTATTGGTTTGTTTGATCGGTGCTAGTTATTCTCCTACGATCACCGACAACCGATAAACGTTTTTTTTGTTGATTGCTACAGTCCTCAGGGATAGAGCTGATTCATGAATGCTAAAGTACGCAAACCCGCTGTCTCTGGCATGTTTTATCCAAACGATCCCCAAACACTCACAAGAGATCTCGAGCGTTATCTTGCCCAAGCTCCTCTAAACACGGTTTCACCAAAAGCTATTATTGCCCCACATGCGGGTTATATTTATTCAGGAGCTGTTGCCGCTGTTGCTTATAATCTTGTTAAAAACATCAAAAATAAAATCACGCGCGTTATTTTATTAGGACCTTCTCATCGTGTGGCTTTTCCTGGTCTGGCTTTATCAACAGCTGATTCTTATGAGACACCTTTGGGTAATGTGTCTTTAGATAAAGCTTTAGAAGAAAAACTTTCTGATAAAACTTACATATCATATAATGATGCCGCTCATGCTGCAGAGCATAGTTTAGAAGTGCATGTGCCTTTCTTGCAACACCTGCTAGATGACTTCACTCTTTTGCCTCTTGTTGTGGGTGATGCGAGTGCTGAAGAGGTGAGCGATGTCTTGCTCACAGTATGGGGAGGCGATGAAACGCTTATTGTGATCAGTACAGATTTAAGTCATTTTGAAGAGTATAACAAAGCACAGGAACAGGATCACAAAACCTGCCAAAACATTGAGCAATATAACTCAGAAGGCATTGATTATCATGATGCTTGTGGACGTCTCCCTGTTTCTGGTATACTTGTAGCAGCAAAAATAAAAGGTTTGAAGATTGCCACACTGGATTTACGAAATTCTGGTGATACAGCAGGGTCCAAAGAACGTGTTGTTGGCTATGGTTCTTGGGCGCTTTATTAATTGAAAAATACATAAATGAAAAATGAAAATTTGGGGATGCAAATTGTATTCTGAAGAACACAAGAAGATCCTTCTCGATGTTGCCCGAAAATCTATCAAGCGCGGTCTTGATCAAGGGCGACCTTTAACCATTAAAATAAAAGATTTTGATGAAGCTTTGCAAGAGTCCAGAGCAACCTTTGTGACGATTAAAATTAATGGCACTCTACGTGGGTGTATAGGTGTTTTAGAAGCCTATCGTTCTTTAATCGATGATGTGGCAGAAAATGCCTTTAGTGCGGCTTTTCGTGATCCTCGGTTTGGACCACTTACAGAAGAAGAATTTGAAAAGCTCGACATTTCTATTTCCATTCTTAATCCCTCTGAACCCATGACGTTTACGTCAGAAGAAGATCTCATAAATCAAATTAGACCAGGTATTGATGGTCTCATTTTAGAAGATGGTATGTATCGTGGGACTTTTTTACCAGCTGTTTGGGAGTCTGTAAAAACAGCAAAAGAATTTTTAACACATCTAAAAATGAAAGCCGGCCTTTCTCCCGCCCATTGGTCTGATACGTTGACTGTTAGACGGTATACTACTGAGTATATAGAATAGGTCGTTGTTCGTTGTCCGTTGTCCGGTTTCCGTTGTTCGTAATCAGTAAAAAATAATTAATAAAGAAACTCTCAAGACATTATTAACGATGAATCCCTATATAATTATAAAAAGGGGAATGTGTATGAAAATTAAGACATACAAAGATTTAGATGTATGGAAGAATGGTATGAATATTGTACGTTTTAGCTATAGGGAGACAAAAAATTTTCCCAAAACTGAACGATATGCTTTATCATCACAGATGCAAAGAGCAGCTGTTTCGATACCTGCTAACATTTCTGAAGGATTTACAAGGCAATATCTTAAGGAGTATATTCAGTTTTGTTATATTGCACTAGGTTCTTGTAGTGAGCTTGAAACACTTATAATTATTGCCCATGAAGAAAACTATATTACAAAAGATAGTTATAACGTGATTGAAGAAATGTTAAATCATGAAGGCAGGATGATAACAAACATGATAAAAACATTGAAAAAACATTTACGGACAACGGAAACCGGACAACGGACACCGAGTTAATCCAATTCGTCCCAAAGAACTTTCAAAAACGCAATATTGTGATCGATTTCATTGTCTTCATACACAGCACGTAGTGCTGTAAAACCGGCAGCTCCAGCATCTTTAACGCGGATGAGGTTTTCTGTGTTAATACCACCAATGGCATAAACAGGAATGGAAAGACGTGTGCATGTTTTTGTGAGCTCTTCAATACCCAGTACAGGCTGAAACGGTTTTTCTTTGGGAGCGGCAAAAATATGTCCTAACAATATATAATCAGCACCAGCATCTTCTGCTTTTAGGGCTTCATCAAGAGAGTAAGCAGAGTAGCCAATAAATTGGCCGGGTCCAATGGTTTCACGTGTTTGTGGTACGGACATTGATTTGGGCGTGAGGTGAATGCCAAGAGCGCCTGATAAAGGCATGCGGTCTACATGGTGATGCAGTAGGTATTCAAAATCCATTTCTTCTTTAAGAAGTGAAATGGCTTGGATGTAATCAGCATACTCAATTTTATTCAGACCGTTGTGGTGGACGATAAAGGGATAGGCTTCGGCATCAATAAATGACTCAATAATTTCGACTGTAGACATGCCACCAGCATGCGTTTCATCGAGAATGGGGAGTAGGCCTTGTGGTAGTTCAATTTGACTCATAGAAAGGTGTTTAATACAATTTATTATTCCGAGCAATAGTTTAAACAGAATCATTTCTAAGGCTTATAAGAATACGGTTGTTTTTTTAAAATGGATTTGTCATAGCCACATCTTATTTGTTGGTGGAGTGGAGGGCTGTCAATTTTGTGAGCAGTAATAAAGAGTTAGGAAAAAACTCGTGAGAAACGAAACTTTTCAGCTAGGGATGCGATAGTAAGGGTATATATAAGAGGTGCTTAAAGATTATGGTGTAATAATGGAGGATAGTAAGCATGATAACACAACTAGGAATGGCAGCTAATGGAGTTTTATTACCAACAGCTATAGCAGGAAAAGCACTAATAAGTAATTTGCCACAAGTACAATCTGGTTCAGCAAC
>JAHJDR010000267.1 GCA_018812345.1 bacterium
ACCTACAACTTCAGGACATAGGCTGTTGATTGGTTATGATGTATACCGGTTAAAATATTCGGGGAGGGAACAATATGAAACAGGGAGAATCTTTAACCGCATTATTTCGCTATCAAGTGGTTTCACTGGTTTTGTCGAGGATATTATCAGGCAAACCACGAGTTGATGCCATACGAGAAGCAGCCTCTATGGCTCATGCATTTTTCAACAAAAAACCACGCTATGTAAGTGTCAGAACAATTTACCATTGGCTCTCTAAATATGAAAAAAACGGGATTACTGGTCTTGAAACAGTTTCACAAAAAAAAGAGTCAATATTGCCAAAAAAGTTTATTGCATTTATTGAAGAACAAAAAAACCTGGATCCGGTTGTTTCCATACCAGAGCTTATAAAAAGAGCAAAAGTCCTGAATATTATTGCATCTGATCAAAAAGTTGATCGGAGCACCGTTTACAGAACCTGCAAACGGTCGGGAATATCAGTCACAAGACGTAGGCAGGGAAAAAACAGGGACTCCCGTCGTTTTGAATATCCACATAGAATGGATATGGTTTTATGCGATGGCAAACATTTTAGAGCAGGAGCAAAGCGGGCTAAAAGAGTGGCATTGTTCTTTCTCGATGATCACAGCAGATTTGTACTTAATGTGATTGTTGGCAAATCAGAAAGCTCTGTGTTGTTTTTACATGTTTTATTCGGGCTGATCAAAAGGTATGGTACCCAATCAATAATCTATCTTGATCACGGATCAGGGTTTATAGCCAAAGATACTGTACTGGTATTGAAAAATCTTGGCATTCTGTTAATCCATGGAAAAGAAAAATATCCAGAAGGTCACGGTAAAATAGAAAAATTTAACCAGACCGTAAAATCAGCAGTTTTACGGGGCTATGACGGTCGACCTGATATAGATCCTGACTGCACAGCTCTTGAGATTCGCCTGAAACACTATGTCCAAAAGATTTACAATCATGGTCATCATGAAAGCATTCAGGAAACCCCGTATAATCGTTTTTATAATGATGAGAAAGAACTTCTTTTTCCAAAAGACATTGACTCATTAAAAAGACAATTTGTAGTTCATGCACGGCGTCGGGTTACCAATGACCATATTGTATCAATTGATTCTGCCAATTACGAAATGCCAAGAGGCTATGCAGGAGGTCATGTGTATATCGAGCGTCATATTCTTGAGAATAATAAACTTTTCTTTTTACACAAAAACAACCGTATAGAGCTGAAAGAAGTTGATCTTGAAGCCAATGCCAAAAGCAGACGCGCAAAAAACATTAAGGAAGAGATAGTTAACCCGGTTCCCGGAAGCGCGGCAGATCTTGCTTTTGAAAAAGATTACAGACCCGTTGTCGATTCGTATGGCGGGTTAAAGGAGGAAAAATGAAGAATCTGGAAAGTCATTTTAATTTTAATACTGTTCCATTTACTCGCGAACTTGATATTAACAAGCGATTTCTGTTACCCCTGTACGATGAATCTGTAAAGTCTTTGGTAGATACCGTAAAACAACGTATGTCAGGAGCCATTATTGGACCGGCCGGGGTTGGAAAAACATTTCTTTTAAGAGCCATACGGGAAGAACTGCCTGATGCCCGATATCATGTAAGCTATATCAAGGTTACCGGTTTATCTGTATGGAACATGTGTAAAGAAGTGGCGTGCGCCATCGGTTGTAAGCCGGCAGGGAGCTACGCCATGCTCATAAGACGTCTTCAGGAAAAGTTTTTATCAAACATGGATGTTGATTCAACTCGTCCGGTTTTGCTTATTGACGAGGCTAATGATTTAAGACCGGAGGTTTTAAGGATGTTGCGCGTGCTTACCAATTTTGACATGGATAGTCGGTTGATTGTCAGTATTATCCTTTCAGGACAGCAGGGTTTAAAAGCTCTTCTGAGACGTGATGATATGGAAGATATTGCACGGCGATTGTCTCACTACGCTGTGCTTCGAACCTTGAGCCGTGAAGAGATAAAACAGTATATTGAACATCGTGTAACGGTTGCCGGGGCTTCAACAATACCCTTTGATTCTTCATCTATTGAAG
>JAHJDR010000004.1 GCA_018812345.1 bacterium
AGGGGCTTGTGTTGAAGTTGATATGACAGTCCTTATTTAATGAGGCATGCCAACACGAGAAAAAGTTGAGAGCTCAGCATTAAAAACCCAGAGGTCTTTTTCTGGCGCGCCCCATGGCTCGCCGCCCCTTTCAGCTTTTTTAATTTCTTCTTTAACTTGAGCATCAAGGGCCATGACCAGATCAACCGCCCTATCTAATAAAGTGTCTGTTTCGTTAGCTGATGATTGAAGAAAGCCTTTTTTTGGTATTAGCGGCAAACTAAGCGCGCACAGTCTTGCGCTAATAGGACCAAGAACAGGGGTCCTGTGGAGAATATTAATATCTCCTCTATTTAAGAGGCCTTGAAAAGACGTCTGTACGCGAGCGCCCCCTTTGGCCAGAACCCAAAAACGCTGCTCTTTGGACGCGGGGTTATTAAAGGCGCTCTTATCAGCGGCAATTATGTATTCTTCTTCTTTGTCTGGAAAGCCGGGGGCAGAAATTATAGCGCGGACATGCCATTCCTTTAATCTTAACGTGCCTTCATCAACATCCTGCTTATGATTATAGTGAAGTTTGTTTTGTGGAAAAAGCCTTTGTAGGACCTTTCGATAAGCGGCGTTAATTTCTTCAAGCGTTACCAACGAGCCGTCTCTTTTGTGTTTTGGAAAAAAGGCGACCATTTCATCTCCTTGTGCATATGATTCAACACAGTCTGTGACGCCCCCATCTTTTTGTCCAAAAACTTCGCGAGCGACAAGCCGCGCTATGCGACGCATTCTAATCATGTTTGTGTCTAGGACATGATAAGGGCTGATGGGGTTTGTTTCTCGATCAAGAACTTTTGCGTTTTTGGCCTCAAATCCAATGATGTGGTAGCCGGCATTTTCTACAGAAAGATTTCTTTGTTCTAGGTTTGAGTAAAATGCCGCAACCATTTTTCTAGCAGCGGGCGCCACAATTTCTCTGGGCCTTGTTTCCCGGTCTCTTATATCGTGACCAACAAAAGACATAAGGGCCCTTGCCTCATTAATAACCTTGTTAAGCTTAGCTGTTATTTCTTCAAGTTGTGAGTTGTAATTGGGGTTGTCATTAACAGAGCCCAAGGAATACAGCTGTTGCACGTTATCAAAGAGCTCTGTTTGTAAGGAATAAAACTGTCGCATGATTCGTTGCGGATCAACAAAACCACCACATTCATGATACAAGGCGAGAACGCGAGCGTTGGTTATGCTTTCAAAGAAAAGACTTTCGAGCGCTTCTGAAAACTCTCTTGCTGCCTGTGATGGTTTTTCTAAAAAGGACCTGTCTTCTAGGGCTGCCAACCAGGCTTTTGCAAGATCTTCTGGCGAAGAGGCTTTTGTCACGCTGGCACGACCCCCTTTAACAAAATGAAGGGCTGCTTCTAAGGCAATGCCGCGGCCACCACTTGAATTAGGCAGGGATAAATCATTCCAATCAACACCCTTAAAGAGGCGGTTAGCGCTGGTTTTTCTTTGGTTTTTTAGAACGTTGGTTTTTGGGCCGCGGGCATATTTTCTGGGGCGGTCTTCAGCGCCCATCTTGGTATCTTGGATAATAGCAACAAGTGAGGCGAGAATATCATCAGAACTTAAATGGCTTCCATCTCGCCATGATTGATCCGCCCTTATCTTTGCCAAAGGAGAATCAACGACAATTACAGTGGGCTCTTTTTTGCTAGCAGCAAGCTCCGCGTTTTTAATGGCCTCGTCGCGCATTCTTTGGACTTCTTTGCGTATCCAGATTAAATTGTGTAGAGCTTTATCTGCCGTGAAACCTTCATGCTCTTCCAGAGACTCATCATATTTAGCAATGCCCGCGCTAACAAGGTTTAAATAAAGCTTTTCAAAAGGCACCTCGTGACGAACCCCTTTTTCATAATAAGAAAAAAATATTTTTCCAGAAGAATTTCTATAAAAGCCGCCAATCAGCGCTTCTATGCCGTTTAATTTTGCTTCTTCTCTAACTGTTAACGCAGACTTGTTTTCTAGGGCCTCCTTTTTGTTGATAAGAATATTAACAACACCAAAAATGAAAGCCCCTATATTTTCTAAATAATATTTTAACTTGGACGTGTCGTTTAATTGTGCCGCAATGATTACGCCGTTAACAACCGTTGTTTGACCTGTTTCGCGCTCTTCTAGTGTAACCTGACCGGCTGTGCTTTCATGATCCCTTAAAAGACTATCTGTTGAAAGGTTTTCCAGAAAAGCATCTATTGTTTCATGTTCTGATGATAGAAACTCTCTTTGAACGAGGTAAGAAATTTCTTTCATGACATTTCCCACGGCATTATTATAACTATTCCATTCGGTCATGGGCAGAATAACTGCCGTTGAATAGATGGGTTTAGGAGTGAAATCTTCGCCCTTTTCTCTCGCTTCTAAAATGTTACGCGCACGACCAAAAATCATATTAGCCAACCTGCCCTGCCCTAGAATAGCCTTTCTTCCCATGTCGGTAATTATTCTTTGAGATGGTGCGCGGCCCCTTTCTAGACCAAAAAACACCCTTGTTCCCGCTTCCAAAGCTTTTCTGGCCTGTGTCGTTGGGTCGCCTGATTTTGAACCGTCTGATATTAAGGTGGCGGCACTATTGATAAGCTGAGCAGAGCTAAAATAATCTTCTTGGCAGGCTCTTTTGGGTGATAGAATTCGGTGTGCAGAAATATCTTCTCTGAAAAGCCCAGACAGCATGGCAGGAGAGCGCCCCATTGAAGCATAACCAATAACGCCCTCCTCTCCAAAAGGCTGAAAAACAGAGTCTCTTGAGAAATCATCAGAAAAAGACAGGGCATTTGCGCCAGCAAGACAAGCGTGGGGAGGGCTAAAACCAAGGCTTATAAACATAAAAGGCACCCGGAGCATATAAAGGCTCATAATAGTTATCGGCAATTTTTGTGAGAAGTTGCTAAGCTTGGAAAACAAACCAAGAAACCAGACCTTTAAAGGCCTGTAATTACAACAAGATAGACGCTTGGCTAAAAAGATTGCTGTTAAGGGAGAAAAGGCTAGAAATACTCGTCATCTACAAGGCTATCATCGTTAAACTCTGAAAAGTCATTTTCAACCTTTGTTTCAACAAGCCTTACTTTGCTGCTTTGGGGAATGTTTTGTTTGATTTGGAGTTTTACTGGTTTTGTTGTTGCTACGACACCAATTTTTTTAGGAGTGTTTTTGAAGATTTTTTTCAGAAAGTATGGCTTGCGTAATTTCTTTTTGCTCGTGAAGGCGCTGCAAACATCCCCTACGCCATCTTTGTTTTCATCTTGTTGGCTTGGATTTGAAAGCTCAGCACAGTTGTCACAATGATCAGCCAGCCCATCCTCATCCATATCACAGTCATCACCAACAGAGTCATTGTTGTTGTCGAGCTGCGCGCCGTTTTTTATAAAAAGGCAATTGTCTGTATCGTTTAGAATGCCATCACCATCAAAGTCTTCATCAGAAAACTTGTTAAAACCGGCAGGGGCATCAAAGCAGCCAGCAGCAAGGGCAGCCGTTGATAAAAAAACAAAAAACAATAAAGACAAGAAAATAAAGGTGTTGCGCACCATAGCTTATGACCCCCTAAAAAAAAGACATTAGATTTTTTTCTCAATGGATTCAACTTAAAAATTATTCAACCTTGAATCTTTTTAGAATCTATATGATTAAGACTATCGCATGAAAGATCATATTTGTATAAAGGGAGCCAGAACACACAATCTAAAAAATATTAATGTGTGCATTCCTAGAAACAAACTCACGGTTATTACAGGGCTATCAGGCTCTGGAAAGTCGTCTCTGGCATTTGACACGATTTATGCCGAAGGACAGCGGCGCTATGTTGAATCCCTGTCTGCGTATGCAAGGCAGTTTCTTGACCAAATGGACAAGCCAGATGTTGATTTGATCGAAGGCCTCTCCCCCGCTGTTTCTGTTGAACAAAAATCTTCAAGCCATAATCCACGATCAACAGTGGGCACGGCAACAGAAATATATGACTATCTACGGCTTCTTTTCGCTAGAGTTGGGCAGCCCTACTGCTATCTTTGTGGAAAAAAAATTGAAAAGCAAAGCGTTTCAGAAATAGTAAAACGTTATTTATCAGGCTGTCAGGATGCGCGTGTAAATATTTTATCGCCAGTTGTGATAAGCCGCAAAGGAGAGCATGCAAAAATATTGAGCCAATTACAGGCACAAGGTTTTGCGAGGATTAAAGTAGGCAATGAGATTTATGATCTGTCTGATAATATTAAAATTGATCCCAAAAAGAAGAATGACATTTCTGTTATTGTTGACAGGCTCATTATTAAGGAAAAAAATAGATCGCGACTATTTGAAGCTCTTGAAACGTCGTTTAATTTATCACAGGGGATTTCAAGGGTTGAGTTTCTTGATGATCAACGACGTGTAAAGTTCTCAGACGTTCTGAGTGTAAATAACGCTTGTATCAAATGCGGGATTTCATATCCAAAGATTGAGCCGCAACTTTTTTCCTTTAATGCCCCACAAGGCGCCTGTGCACACTGTGGTGGTCTTGGCGAGATTATGCACGTTGATGAAAATCTTGTTATCCCAAACCAGGAGATAAGCATTAACCAAGGGGCTATAGTGCCCTGGTTTGGAAAAAAAACAAACTATTATCAATGCTTGCTTGAGTCCCTTGCTAAGGAATTCAAATTTAGCCTTGATACACCATATAATAAGCTTGGAAAAGAAATCAAAGAAATCATTATTAACGGATCAGATCGATTTATCAAAATTAAAGCAAAGAAGCATACATACGATGGTTTTTATGAGGGTATAAAAACAAATCTTATGCGACGATACAAGGAAACAGAATCAGAGTGGATGAGAACAGAAATTGTAA
>JAHJDR010000268.1 GCA_018812345.1 bacterium
GAGTCGAAAGGGGCTGTCATTGAAACGGTATGAAGAAATAGAACGGTTATTGGGATTGGGTTTAACTGAGAGGCAGATTGCATTTGGGTTAAAATGTTCCAGAAACACGATAAAGAGAATCAGAGAAGGTACTTTTATTAAACCTTCCGCAAAGAAACGTAATAACATTCCACCCATCTGGGCAGAAATGCTCGATTGGAACCAGATTTTAGCGGAATATAACAATGGTTATCCACTTAAATATATCTGGAATGATCTGGTAACTGAAAGATCTACAAGTTACGTCAATTTCTGGCGATACTTTTATCGTCTATATCCTAACCTTAAACAAAAGGGTTATACCCACCGTGAATATATTCCGGGGGAAAGAAGTGAAGTAGATTATGCAGGGGATAAATTAACCTGGGTAAATCCCGGGACAGGTGAAGTGCATGAGGTTCCTGTTTTTGTTGGTATCCTATGCCATAGTCAGAGGCTATTTGCTCATTCAACACCACGGGCAGATAAAAAATATTTTTTTCAATCGCAACAAAAATGCTTTGAATATTTTTGCGGAGCAACCAAAATAGTTGTTCCAGATAACATGAAACAGGCGGTTTCAAAAGCACACTGGTATGATCCTGATATCAATCAGTCCTATGTTGATTTCTGTAAACATTACGGAACAGTGGTTATGCCAACACGTGTTGCCAAACCTCAGGACAAGGGGCTTGTCGAGGGGGCAGTAAAACTTGTCATGCGATATTTTAAATGGTTGTTCAGAAATTATACATTCACATCTGGGGAAGAAATAAATGATGCTTTATATGTTGTAATAGAGCGAATAAATGAAAGCAGACATACACGCTTTAAAATGTCACGAAATGAAAAATGGCAAAAAGAAGAAAAAGACAAACTCATCCCCTTGCCTGAAACCCCGTATGAACATATGGAATGGAAGAAAGCCAAGGTGCATCCTGATTGTCACGTCTCTGTTGAATCAACTTATTATTCTGCACCGTTTCGTTACCGTGGACGGGAAGTAAAAGTCAGAATCAGCTATAATCTTGTTGAAATATTTTATGAAGGGGAACGAATAGCACAACATGATCGTGACCGTTATAAAGAAGGAAAATATGTAACCAATACAACTCATCTTCCACCCAATTCACGGGCGTATCTTGAAACAACACCACAATCCATTTTGTCTCAGGCAAAATATATAAACAATGCTTTACACAACCTTATTAACGAGATGTTTAAAGAAGACGCAATTTTTAATATAAGAAGGACCCAGGGACTTATCCGTGAGGCACGCAAAGAGATTAAATCTGTTGGTTATGACAAAGCACAAAAGGCAATTGATTTTGCCTGTGGTGTAATGAAAGCAGTTTGCAAAATACGGGTTCCATACTTCAAACAACTTTTAGCCCAGCACAGAATAGACAAACAGCCAAAAGAAGAGAGAAAAATAATCAGGTTTCCAAACAATCCAAACCTTCGTTATCACGAGGAATAATTATCATTAGCCATAACAGAAAACAAGAAAGGAGAAAACAATGGGAGTAGTGCAGAACAAAAACATACTGCAGGATCTTAAGCTTATGGGAATGCTTCATGAGTATGACCGAATACTGTCAGAGGGTGAAAACGGAAAAGAGTGTCCCTCTGAAATTGTCGGTTCTCTTTTACAGGCAGAAAAGGATTTTAGAGATGAAAGAAAAATACAAACAAGAATAAAAACATCCAAGCTGAAGCTTTATCCTGAATATGAAGAAATCGATTTTACGGCAAAACGCAATCTTGCCAAAAACCAGATCAGGGAACTGTTTAAACTCAACTGGTTAAAACAGGGAAGACAAATCCTGCTTATCGGTCCAACAGGTGTCGGTAAAACATTTTTGGCACAAGCCCTTGGTCTTGCTGCATGCAGAAGCAAATATTCTGTTATCTTTTTTTCAGTTACAACATTCATAGAAAACGTCATGCTTTCACGAACGACAAATTCTTATCTTAAATACCGTGATAAACTTTCAAAACCTGATCTTCTTATTCTTGATGACCTGGGACTAAGAAAATTTACCGATACAGAGGCACAGGATTTATGTGAACTTCTTGAGGAGCGGGCACATAATAAATCTACAATTATTACAACACAACTGCCCTTATCACACTGGAAAGAAGTAATAAGTGATCCTGTAATTGCTGACGCCATAATCGACAGACTTATCCATTCTTCAATAAAAGTTGAAATATCCGGGGAAAGTTACAGAAAAATTAAGGCTAAAAAACTTGACGAAAAGGAGAGAAAAAAGTAACAGTTTTATTATATCAAATGGTGGCTCTCATTCTTTGAAATCGAGTGGCTCCCATTCTTGAAATTTTCCACTTAACAAGGCAATAGCGTTAGATCGTTATTTTCTAACCTCCTTTGGTTTTATCGTCTTTATTGCATGGTCAGCATTTATTATAAATCATTGTTCACAAATCAACCGACTCCACAAGGGATTCAAATAATGGGAAAAATAATAGCAATTATAAGCGATGCAGGCCCAATCTTTTCATTAACCCTCTTGGGAGTGATAATTATCGGGGCAATTGCATATATCATCTCTTTATTCTGTGAAAAAAGCAGCATTACCATAAAAATGACTATATTTATCCTCTTAGGACTATTTATTATTTCTTTTCAATTTTTTTTTAAACCAAGAAGAATTGGTATTTCAGAATTATATAAACCCATGATTGATACAGAAGTTGCGATAAAGTTTCCACCTTTTCTTGATCAAAACGTCAAAA
>JAHJDR010000269.1 GCA_018812345.1 bacterium
GAGGTTTCAAAATCAGCGTTGACATACATGATGCCGGCTCTCTTGAGAATGCTGGGATCAAAAAGCGATAGCGTGTGCTCATAATTCTTTTCACCACCACGTGAAAACTCAATAAGCAGTGTGCGTTCTTTGAAAAACGTTGGATGTTTTTCGGTTAGTTCAAGGGCGTGGCGATTAAGGTGTAGGATAGCATAATCATAGAGCAAGAAATCAGTGACACACTCAACGCCATTGTCGAGCTTGCTGTACTTGCGTTTTCCCGTGAGTTTTTCCCATAAATCATCTTCACGAAACTTGTCTGCCAAAACAAACCAGTCATCAATAGTTTCAAAAGGGGCAATGTGAAGTTGTGACAAAAGCGTTTCTTTATCTCGTTTTTCAATGTGATCAAAAAATTCAGACTTGCCGGATGCGGGGCGTCCGAAAACAAAAAGTATTTCAAAGTGGTTTGTCGACATAGAGCCTCCATAATTGGTCAAGCGCCGGTCCATAGCGCTTTTCTAGTTCATTAAAATCTAAGGTTTCTGGCATGTTCCAAACAGTGACAAAGGGAACTTTTACACCATGAAACTCAAGATAACCATGAGGTTTCTTCTCTGTGATTTCTTGCCAGTCATTGGTTTTGTAATAATGCTCCATGACTTCTAAAGGTGTGCGATGGTGAAGAATGGTTTGTTCAGTGTCTTTGTCAGTGGCTCTGATAGTATTACGCCGCATGCTTTCTTCAAAAGTGTTGTCTAAATAGAAGATCGCTGTGTTTTCAAGAACATCTTTGTCAAAGAGGTTGAGGGTCTTTTTATAGGCATCATCTTGCCCCCTGGCATACTCAACAAAAAGAGTGTTGTTATCATAATAGTTTGGATTTTCTTTTTGTTTTTTGGCAATTTCACGATTAAATTTTAAAATTGTGAAATCATAAATTTCATAATCAAGAGTTAAATATACATTATCTCTTTTATTGGCGAGTGTGCGTTTGCGCCCAAGTTTTTCCCAAAGATCTTCGTCTTGCCACATGGCATATAGCCAGGGAAAATCATCGACTTCTTCAAAGGCGCCGATGCGATATTTTTCTAAACGTTCTGACTCAGAAAGCTGTTTGAGAAAATCAATCAGTTCTGATTTGCCTGCGGCAGCTCTGCCAATAAGCATGAGATTATCAAATGATTGTTTTGTCATGATAGACCCCTCATGGTTTTTATCGATTAGTATAAAGATCCCAAAGTTTTATAACTGGTGGGGCGAAACGTTCTTCAATTTGTTTTGGGTCTGTGAGTTCTGGAATGTTCCACACAGAAACAAAGGGAAGATTAACGCCTTTGACATTCAAGTAACCAGATCTTTTTTCATCGACAAGTTTATTCCAGTCATTGGTTCTGTAAAAGATCATGTTTTCTTCAGGTGTTTTGTGGGCCAAGATCGAGCGTTCAGCTTTAGCTTGGTAGCGCGCTTCATTGCGGCGCTCACTTTCTTCTGGGGTATTATCAATAAAGAAAACAGCGGCTCTTTCGAGAACGTCTTTGTCAAAATGATCAAATGTTTTCTTAAAGCAGTCATCACCTCCACGGGCAAATTCTACAAAAAGAGAATTTTCATCAAAATACTTTTCATTTTTTAAATAGTGAGATATGAGTTCATGATTCATTTTTTTTGTCATGAAATCTGTGAGGAGTAAATCCCTGTCATGAGATTCTGTGTAGCCATGGCCTACATTTATGGTGTGTAAACGTTCTTTGCCAAGAGACTCCCAGATGTCGTCATCAACACCCATATTCCAAATCCACACAAAGTCATCGAGTTCTTCAAAGGCACCAACATGGTATTTTTCTAGACGTTGTTCTTTGGGTGTTTTTTTGAGAAAGTCGATGAACTCTGATTTGCCTGCTCCAGCGCGACCAGTAAGAATAATGATATCAAATGACTGCTTATTCATAGGACCTCTCTTGTTGTTTTGGTTACACTTGTTCTAACACGCGTTTACAGTACTGTATAACTTGTGAGATATAGTCTCTTTTTTCATTATACATTCCTGGAAAAAACGAAGCTTTAAAACCGTCAATACAAAGATTTTTAAGTGCTTTTTTATCAATGTTATAAAGTTTTAAAGCTCTTTCATATTCATCTGTGACGCTTACGCGTGATATAGCTCGGTTATCGGTGCCAAGAGCAATGCGCAAGCGATATTTTAAAAAGTTCTTTATGGGATGATTGCTGAGATCTCTTAAGTCTGGCAAGGTTTGTGAATTTGATTTGAGACAAACCTCTAGGGCAATACGGTTGTCAGCAAGCCATTCAGCCATGTCACTGATATATTTTTCTTTTTCTTCTTTTGAAAAAGGCGATCCGTCACGATGTTTTTTATCGCAAAGGCCTTTTTCTCTAAAAAGTTGTGTGCCGTGACCAATGCGTCTGACATGACAATCTTTTACAGCCGATTTAATACTTTCAGTTCCGTAAGCTTCACCAGCATGACAGGTTGTGGCAATGTTATGTTCATAGCAATACAAAAATGCTTTTTTATGAACTTCAGCAGGAAAGCCATCTTCACGACCAGCAAGATCAAAACCAACAACAGGCAGGCCTTCTTCGCGGCAGATTTGTACAAGCTTGGCTGTTTCATAGGAGGCCATGGCGGCAAGATTTTGCAGGTCGTCGCCAACATGAAGTTCGTAAAGATAGCGAAAATATTTGCCCATGTTTTGGTTAATCATGCGCATACCACAAAGGATGATGCCATATTTAAACTCAGGCTCTTTGCCGTTTTTAATTTCAGGCTTAGCATTGAACTCATTGGCAGCTTGTTTCATGCCATCATTAACAGCGTGAACAATGTCTAACCAATCAAAATCACTTTCCCAATGTTTTTGAGGGGCAAAGCGACATTCAAAATAACGAACACCTTCTTTGAAGTTGTCGTAAGCGAGTTCATAAGAAGCTTTTTTTAAGCCTTCATAACATCTGAGTACAACATTAATAAACTCAAAGGGAACGAGATATTCCATTAAGGAATCATAAGTTTCTTTAAAGATTTTTTCTTCTAACTCATTTTTATCACCCGTTTTTAAATCACCAATTCCCATTTCTTTTGATACTTGTACAAGATCAATTTTTTGTTCTTTGGCTAAATCAATAACGGTTTGTGGCGTTACAGAACCATCAAGGTGAACGTGTAAATCTGTTTTGGGTAGTGTTTTAATAATTTGTCGGTCAATATTTTTTAAAGGACTTTCTGTCATTAGTATCTCCTGAATCTTAAGTTTGCAGACTATAGTGTTATGGATCGCATTTGTCCAATTTTTCACAAGACAAACGAAATATACGAAAAACACTTGGCAAAACAGAGGGTTATTCTTGTCTGGCCCGCCCGTTTCCTAGGTTAATCTCTTGACATCTTAAGGAGCAAAATTTTAGGCAGCAGATAATTAAGTTACTCGTCTCAAGTCTCAAGCCTCAAGTTTCTCTCTCCACGAGCGACTAGCGACTAGCGACTAGCGACAAATAATATGAAACGACGTGTTTTTTGGATAGTCTTAGATTCTTTAGGTATCGGTGCTGCTCCTGATGCTGATCAGTTTTTTCAATCAGAAGGTGGTAATGATGTGGGCGCCAATACATTGGGGCATATTATTGATGTAACAAAAGGACTCAACGCTCCTTTTTTTCAGCAGCTGGGTTTGGCCAATACACTTGTGACTCAAGAAAATCCTGAAGGAAATAATTTGTGGGCTCCTGTGTCAGAACCGTTAGCTTCTTATGGTCGGATGAAAGAAGTTTCCGCGGGCAAAGACACTTCTTCCGGACATTGGGAGTTAGCAGGTTGCCCCGTTCCTTATCTTATGCCAGTTTATTATGAAGGTCTTCCTAAAGAGTTGTTAGATGAATTTATTGCCAGGGTGAATAGGGAAGGTATCGTGTTGGATGGTGTTTTGGGAAAAGGTAAAGCAGCATCTGGAACAGAAATTATTAAAAAGCTGGGAGATGAACACGTTAAAACGGGTAAACCAATTGTTTATACGAGCATGGATTCTGTGTTTCAAATTGCAGCGCATGAGGAGGTCTTTGGATTAGAAAAGCTTTATAAAGTTTGTGAGATAGCCCGCGCTCTTCTCAATGAAAAAGAAGATAAAATTGGGCGTGTGATTGCTAGGCCTTTTGTTGGGGCAACAACTCAGAATTTCGTGCGAACAGCTAATCGTAAAGATTATTCGCTAGAGCCTTTAGGAAAAACAGTTCTCGACGCTGTTAAAGAACAAGGCTTAGATGTGATTGGGGTGGGAAAAATTGGCGATATTTTTGCTCATCGTGGTTTAACACAAGAAATTAAATCAAAGAGTAATGCACAAGGCATGCAAATAATGTCAGAGCTAATTTTAAAAAGGGACTGGCAAGGTCTTGCTTTTGTGAATCTTGTTGATTTTGACATGCTCTATGGCCACAGGCGCGACCCACAAGGGTATCGAAAAGCTCTTGAAGAGGTTGATGCGCTTATGCCAAAGTTTTTTGAAATGTTGCAGGAAGAAGATTTAGTTATCATAGCAGCAGATCATGGCTGTGATCCTACTTATAATAGTACTGACCATACTCGTGAGTATGTGCCCCTGCTTGTATACAAAAAAAATAAACCAGCAGTTAACCTTGGTATACGACAAACTTTTGCTGATGTGGCAGCAACCATTGCCGCTTATTTGGATGTTGATTATGTCTGTGATGGAAGAAATTTATTGTAGAGACAAATGGAGTTAAAATGAAGATTAAAAATATAAATCCAGAGCTCGCAAAAATGGAAACCGATATTTTGTACCACATGGGGCTTGATTCAAGCATGAATCTAAAGGCCACATTTAGTGACACGCGTTATGTGTGCATGGGAGGTAGTTCTGAGCGGGCACTAACCTTTGCCAAGAAAGCGGCTCATGAACTCGATATTCCGATTCAAGATGAGGCTATCTTGCCCATTGGAAAGAGCGAGCGTTTTTCTCTTTATAAAGTAGGGCCTGTGGTGAGTGTGTCTCATGGCATGGGCATGCCATCAATTTCTATTCTGATGCATGAAATAACCAAGCTCATGTATTATGCTGGAGCAGAGTCTCCTGATTTTATTCGCATAGGAACTTCTGGAGGCGTAGGCGTTGATCCGGGTACCGTTGTTTTGTCGGAAGAAGCTCTTAATGGTA
This sequence comes from bacterium, assembly GCA_018812345.1. GTDB lineage: Bacteria > UBA10199 > UBA10199 > UBA10199 > JADGCS01 > JAHJDR01. The sequence goes on from JAHJDR010000269.1 coordinate 5,172, forward strand.
ATATTGAGCCTTATTATGAGTTAGCGGTTTTAGGCGAAACAAAACGCTATCCCACAAAGTTAGATAAAGGCCTTAATGAGGCTCTTTTTGAAACGCGTGGTGATTTAAGTGTGGTGATGGGAAAAACAGTAGGCGTGAATTGTTTTTACGAAGAACAAGCGCGCATTGATGGTGCCCTGTATCCAGGCTATGATCTTGATGATAAAATGACATTTATAAAAAAGATCTATGAAAAAGGTGTTCGCAATTTTGAAATGGAAGCACCACAATTTGCTTCTTTTTGTATGCGTGCGGGTCTTCGTGGTGCCGTTGTTTGTGTGGCGCTTCTCAATAGGCTTCATGGTGATCAGGTCACATCAACATCTGAGCAGTTAGCTGACTTTTCAGACCGAGCACAGCAGGTTGTGTTGAACTATATTAAGTCACGTGAACGGTAATTTTTAAAAAAGTTGTTTTTATACATTGTTCAAGTTCAGGTTAGAGGTTCAAGGAAAAAACGCTTCGCGTGGTTTAGGTTTCAGGTTCAAGTTCAGGGGGGTGTCCCTTGAACCTGAACCACTAACTTGAACCAGCCGAAGGCTTCTTTCCCTGAGCCTGATGCCTGACCCTGAACCATAAAAAAAGAGAACCTAAAGAAAAGCGACTAGAGAAAAAGTGCGTTGCATAAAGATTAATGCCTAAGAAACAAAAAATCCGTCTCGACCAACTTCTTGTTCAAAACAATCTCGTAGAATCACGTTCAAAAGCCCAGGCGCTTATCATGGCGGGTAAGGTTTTTGTTGGTAAGGACAAAATCGATAAAGCCGGAACACTGGTTTCTGATGACGCAGAAATTTCAATCACGCAAGACATGCCCTATGTTGGTCGTGGTGGTCTCAAATTAGAAAAAGCCATTCAAGAATTTAAACTCACTGTAACAGATATGGTTTGTCTTGACGTGGGCGCTTCAACAGGAGGGTTCACAGATTGCTTGTTGCAAAATGGGGCGAAGAAAGTTTTTTGTGTTGATGTGGGCTATGGCCAGCTTCACTATAAACTCAGAAATGATGAGCGTGTAATAAATTTTGAGCGTGAAAACTTTCGCCACTTTGACATTTCAAAAATCACAGACCCCATAGATCTCGTTGTCATGGACGTCTCATTCATTTCTGTAAAAAAACTAATCCCCAAAATCATTGAAATTCTAAACAATAAAAAGAAGCTTCTCCCGACCCGTCGACCCCTTGACCCGTCGACCCTAATCTTTCTAATAAAGCCTCAATTCGAAGCCGGCCCAGACAAAGTAGGCAAGGGTGGCATAGTGCGCGATGAAGCAGTGCGCGAAGAAGTGGTGCGCGACATATCAGAATTTCTCATCAATAAAGGGTTTAAAAACCTGCATATCACCGAGTCTCCTATTAAAGGGCAAGAGGGGAATGTGGAGTATTTGCTTGTGGCAAGTTTTTGTTGATTTATTGCCAGTAGAAAAAGATTAAAATACCCAATAAAAACAAAGAGAAGCGGTTTGCAAGTCTGTTTGTGGCAAGAAAGGTGGCAACAAAAGGTCTTTACAGTTGCCAGCGATGCCAGTAACATGTCCTTATGACCAGTGAAAAACTACAAAGTATTATAAATGAAGGTGAAGGGTATCTTGTTGAGTTTAAGGAATCATTAAAAGGCATAGATAAAGAGGTTTGTGCTTTTGCTAATGCTAGTGGCGGATCTCTTTATATAGGAATAACAGATAGTGGGCATATAAAAAAAACAACATTAACAAACACAATCAAATCTCAAATTCATTCAACAATCCATTCTCTGGATCCAGAGCCCAAAATCAATATTACTAAATTCAATGAGGTGATTAAGATCGCTGTTTATGAAAGTGATAACAAGCCTGTTAAAGCATCTACAGGCTTTTATTTACGCATTGGGGCTAATTCACAAAAACTAACGCGCGATGAGATTTTATCTTTTGCGGTGAAGGAAAATAAACTTCGTTTTGATCATCAGCTCTATATCGATGAAACAGCGACAAACCTTATTGAGATAAGACAGGTTGAACGTTTTAGAGAAAAGGCAAAACTCAATGTTGAGCTTGATAACCTTAAATTATTAGAAAATCTGGGATTGCTTAAACGTCAAAATAACACCGCCTACTTAAATCATGCGGGGATCTTGCTTTTTGTATCACAGTGCAAACGAATTTTTATACAGGCAACAATAACGGTTTTACACATGCAAGACCCAGCGACCATATTAGAACAGAAAATTATTGAGGGAACGCTTTTTGATCAAGTAGAGCATGCTGTGGCTTTTATAGGCGATAAACTTGTTAAAACACCAATTATTGAGAGGCTCAGAAGAGAAGATGTTTGGGAAATTCCAGAACTTGTTGTGCGTGAGCTTGTTATTAATGCGGTCATTCATCGTGATTATTTTGAATCGGCGAGTGATGTTGTTATAAAAGTATTTAAAACACATATTGAAATATCAAATCCAGGGACCGTGAGCCATTATCTTTCTTTAGATAAAATTTATGGAAGCAGTTATCGCCGAAATCCCTTATTGGCAGATATCTTTTTTCACGCAGGTTATATTGAAAGAGCAGGAACAGGTCTTTTGAGGGCTAAAGAAGCTCTTAAAACCGCTGGGTTGCCTGATCTAAAAATATTTGAGGAAGGCTTGTTCTTTGTTGCTGTTGTAAGAAGAAGGACAAAAGAAGCTTCTTTAGAAGGATTAAACAATAGGCAGATTGAATTATTAGAATTATCAGATTCTTTTTTTCCTTTTTCTGCAGAAGATTATGCTGCTCGCTTTGGTGTTAGTCCAAGAACAGCTCGTGCAGATATAAAAAAGCTCATTGATAAGAAGCTTATTAAGAAAATACATCTCAATAAACAAACCAAATACGAGAAATCATAAGTCTTCAGTCTCGCCATCGCTGGACAAGAGGGTAATGTGGAGTATTTGCTCGTGGCAACAACAACGTCCTAAAGCTCTCATAATGAGAATATTCGTACTAATATTGACAGGCAAGATGGGCATAAAAACGCTAACCCTACAATATAATAAAAGAAAAAAAATTCGTGTTTGGTACTGATTTTGCATTTCTATAGGGCACTAATGTGAAAAATGGAGGATTTCATGGGCAAGAATAAAAAAACATCACGTAGAGATTTTTTAACAAAGGCAAGTATTATTGCTGCGGGGAGTTTGGTGGCAGGACCTGTTGTAGCTGCGCAAAAAGGACGTCCCGCACAAATCGTGCCACAGAGAAATCTTCAAAGCAGGATAGGAAGTACCTCCTTTACTTTGCCTAGTGGACAAACACTCACACTTGATCAAATGCATGATAAGAATCTCGTGAGAGAAGATCTTCGAATACTTGTAGAAAACATTAAAAAAGAACTTGAGGCAAATCGTTTTGATCTTGAAGCCATGGTTATGGGAATGGATGATCTTACAGGAGCTATGGATGACATTATGATAGCCTTAGGTGATATAACGCATGGAGCTGTGGGTGTTGAATGCTATGGTCCTGGTGGCGATGTGCGAGGAATTTCTTGTGGTGATGAGTGTGGCAAGGCGGAAGGTATTCGTTGTGGTGATGGTTGTGATGATGGGGGGCATTTTTGTGGTAATGGCTGCTCATCGGAAACAGGCGATGCCTGTGTTCCTATAGAAGCAAGCTCTGGCAATGCCTTTATTGATTACTTTGTTACAAATGCCATGAATGGTTCAGAAACAATAGGCACTGTTTCCCAACTTGTTCTCATGAATAATTTTACAGCACAAATTGTATTTCAGGTTTCACAATAAAAAATATATAGGTTGAGAATAAAACAGCTTTTTCTTAAAATAGAGCCACTTTATAAAATAATAAAGGTGGCCATGCATAAAGATAGCTCTCAAAGCACAAAAGAAATAATCAAAAACTATACTGTGATTCGTAATGAAAACAAGGCAATTCTTTTTCAACGCGATGGCCTGCGGCTTCATCCTATCGATTATCAATTGGCACTGCAACTTGAAGCTCTGATACAACGAGTTGACGATATAGATGACACTTCCAGTTTGTGGGATAAAATAAATGAGATAACCCTTCTCTTAGGATCTCTTAACATTGATATTCCTAAGGAAACAAAAGGAATCAAAGAATTTGAAGAGAATAAGGCTCTTAACAAATTATTATCCAGCATGCCGCAGGTACACTATCTCCATAAAATGGCAATCAATGTTTCTAATGCTTGCAATTTGCGTTGTACATACTGTTATGCCAATCAAGGTGTGTTTAATACACCCGAAGAATTTCTCATGAGTGCAGAGGATATTGAGCTATCGGTAAGGCGTTTTGCTGAAAAATTTGATTACATTGAAAATGTTCAATTTATGGGAGGAGAACCATCGTTAAACCCCATAGCGTTAGAAAAAACTGTTCATGTCTTTCGTGCTCTTGTGGATGAGGGTAAACTTAAAGAAATGCCAAGGCATTTTGGCATGGTATCTAATGGCGTCAACTTCACACAAAAATTTCATGATGTAGTAAAAGAACATAAAATGGGAATTACTTTTAGCCTTGATGGCCCTAAAGAAGTTCATGATGCCGTTCGAAAACAACCAGGAGGTCAGGGTAGTTATGATAAGGTGAGAGAGAACATTAAAAGAATCAAAGATCTTACGGGACAATACAGTTTTGAAGCAACTTTTTCCAAGCAGCACATCAATTGTGGCATGAGCTTGATTGATTTGTGTCAGTGGTTTTTTGATGAGTTTGGAACGCGCATATTACACGCACCTATTATGCATTCAACGCCAGGTTCTTCATCAGAACCCTATGCGTTGAGTTTTGAAGATGAGTTAGAAGAAATGTGTGCGGTGACTAATTGGGGGCTTGAGAACTTGCTTAATGGCCAGTTTCTTATGCATAGTTTTACAAGTCGTATTTTAGAGAGTTTTCAAACCAAGCGCCGAAACATGCGTATTTGTATGGCGGGAAGTGGGTTACTCACGGTCTCGACAAAGGGAGATGTTTTCCCCTGTTTTATGTTAACCGATCAAGATCCTTTTTACATGGGTAGTATAAAAAAAGATGATTTTTTGGGTGTTCGTGCAGCAGCCGTATTGA
>JAHJDR010000270.1 GCA_018812345.1 bacterium
AGTACTTAACATTATCCAGGTTAACTTTTATCTCGACTAGAAGAACCTTATCGTTCATAAAAGAATCAATTTCTGACGCCCATGACGTTCTTATAAGCCTTAATATTTCATTTGCCACTTCTTTTTCAGGATTAATGAGTAAGTCTATACCGAGAGCTGCTTTGAGTTTTTCCCCTTCAATATCAAACTCTGTAGCGCGTATGCGTGCAATTCTTTTAGCTAAGGGTGCTTTAATCCCAGCAAAGATGGAAGCTAACATGTTGACTTCATCGCTATCTGTTACAGCAACCACCATTTCAGCTTCTTCAAGACCTGCTTTTTTTAGCACTTGGGGTGCGGCACCATTACCTAAAATAAATTTGGCATCTAAAGATTCTTCGATGTCGTCAATAACAGACTCATCCTTTTCGATGATCACAACACTTTTTTTTTCTGCTATGAGTTGATTAGCCAAATACCGACCAATTTCACCACCACCAATAATAAGTATACTCACAAAAGATCCCTTTCGGTTTTATTTAGATTAATAGCGACACATTTCTAATGTGAACAAGTTATTTTTGTGCCAACTAAAATGTTAAATATAACCCTTCATAGTCAAAGGTCTATTTCTTTTTTTATTTTCAGAATTATTTTCAAGATCAAGCCGTTCGTTTATCGCCATAAAAGTGTAAAAGGTTGCGTGCCCTGAGCATGCTATAAATATAATAATATCAAAAAGATAGAATAAACACATGTGAAAATCCATTGAGTTATGATGCAGGACGAATTAAATGTTTAGAAAACTATCGTAACCTTTTTTTGCCTGTCGCGCGACGCACGACCCCGCAAACGGGACAAGCGCACGACGCACAACGAAATATGACAAAATCAAATTCAAAAACAATTATTGTCGCTGTTACAGGTGGCATTGCTGCGTATAAGGCCTGCGAAGTGATTCGGCAATTAAAGAAAGAAGGTCATGATGTTCATGTCATGATGACAGAGCATGCTGAACAGTTTGTTACCCCCTTAACATTTCAAACTTTGTCTGGTAATGTTGTGGCCACAAATATGTTTGAACTCATGCAAGGGTCTCAAATAGGACTCATTAAACTTGCTGATGAATCCGATCTTATTTTGGTGTGTCCGGCAACAGCAAATATTATTGCTAAAGCCGCTTGCGGGATTTGCGATGATTTTGTGACAACGGTTCTGCTAGCCACTAAAGCCCTCATTGTTTATGTTCCTAGTATGAATGTAAATATGTGGGATAATCCCATTACACAGAAAAATGTAAGTGTTTTAGGCAATCGTGGTCACCATTTCATTGAACCAGGAGAAGGCGAGCTTGCTTGTGGGTATACTGGGAAAGGTCGGCTTGCTGAGCCGGAACTAATTGTTTCTAAGGTGTTGGAAATACTTAATAATTTAAGAATGAAGATTACATGAATGAAGATTGAAGAAGGATAGTTGCTTCAACACTCTTCACTCTTCATTTTTCATTTTTCAATTCGTGAACGAAGTTCACGAAAAGGTTATCCACAACCCACGACTTGACAGCAAATGCAGATCTAAAAAGCCTTAGCGGGTGACATTGGCTGTAAGGCCCTGTTTACAGGCCCTAAAAACCATAGCTGAACAAAAAAACAAACTTTGTATAAAAAACATATCCCCAGCCTGTGGATAACTTTCTTAAAAAAGCGACAAAATAAGCCCTAGAAGCTGATTAGGGTTCTTTTTTACCTCAGAATTAGTTTGTCATGATAAATACAAAAAAATAGGGCTAAAAAACTAAATTTTAGTTGCTGACAAGTATCATATGGCATAAAAGTCCCGTGCCGATTATTGTTAAGCCCAATAGAAGGCTTAAATTGTAAGATTTAATGGTTTTTTTAAATAATAGTGGTCTTTTTCTTTATGAAAGGAGAATTCAATGACCGAGCAGAAACAAGGAAGTATGCAAAATTTAATGCAAGAAACTCGTAAGTTTTCACCACCTGAAAGCGTTCGATCCAATGCCCATATTAATAGTGACGAAATGTACAAAAAAATGTGGGACGCTTCGATAAATAATCCAGATAGCTTTTGGTTAGAGCAGGCGAGAACTTTAGAATGGTTTACATTCCCAACAAAATCTCTCGAGTACACATGGGATACTAAAGCACGCAAGATCGAACACAAATGGTTTGCCGATGGTGAGCTCAATGTGAGTGTTAACTGTTTAGACAGACATTTAGGAACACCTACAGCTCAAAAAAGAGCTCTCGTATGGCAAGGTGACGAAGATAGAGATACAGGCGAATTCACTTACGAACAACTTCATAAAGAAGTTTGTAAGTTTGCTAATGTTCTTAAATCAAAAGGTATTCAAAAAGGTGATCGCGTAGCGATTTATCTGCCCATGGTTCTTGAACTTCCTGTTGCCATGCTTGCCTGTGCACGCATTGGTGCTATTCACTCTGTAATTTTTGGTGGTTTTAGTGCTGATTCAATTGCGGATCGTTCAAACGATTCTGATTGCAAAATGGTCATCACATCAAATACCTCACGTCGTGCAGGTAAGAAAATTCCATTAAAGAAAATTACTGATGAAGCCTTAACTAAAACAACAACAGTTGAAAACGTCTTAGTTGTAAAAATTAATGAAGACGATTGTAATATGGTAGCTGGTCGCGACCATTGGTATCATGAAGAAATGGCTAATGCGAGTGATGTTTGTGAACCTGCAAAAATGAATGCTGAAGATCCTCTTTTCATTCTTTACACTTCTGGCTCAACAGGCAAACCTAAAGGTGTTGTTCATACAACAGCTGGTTACCTTCTCCATACATCATTATCTCACAAGTGGGTTTTCAATGTTCATGAAGATGACATGTACTGGTGTACAGCTGATATTGGTTGGGTTACTGGTCACAGCTACATCGTTTATGGCCCCTTAGCTAATGGTTGTACGTCTCTCATGTTTGAAGGCGTTCCCACATATCCTGATGCAGGACGTTTTTGGCAAGTTGTTGATAAGTACA
>JAHJDR010000271.1 GCA_018812345.1 bacterium
ATCGATAATACCACACGATAACCGATAACCTATAACCCATAACCGACAAACCTACTCATCAGTGAATTTTTCCCAAAACCCTCTTTTCTCTTGTTTGACTTTAGAAGAGCAAGGAACTCCAAGTTCCTTTGACAATTCTTCCATAAGTTTTTTTTGTTTTGTAGAGAGTTTTGTTGGCGTCACCGCTTGAACCAAAATAAGGTGATCGCCACGTCGACCAGAACGAACATTAGCCACACCCTTATGTTTTAATTTAAGAACAGCTCCTGATTGTGTTCCCGCTTTAATCTTGAGTTTACTCTTACCATCAATCGTATTGACATCAAGCTCACACCCTAAAGATAATGTGGGAAAAGGCACTTGAATTTCAGAAAGAATGTGATCACCTTCGCGTTCAAATTCATCATGGGGTTTCACGCCAATGTACACATAAAGATCACCAGGAGGACCACCGTTTTCACCTATTTCACCTTCATTTTGCATAAGCAAACGCATACCATTTGATACACCCGCTGGCACTTTTACAGAAAGCTTACGTTTCTTATTAACAATACCGCGGCCATGACAGTCAGGACACTTTTCTCTAATCACACGTCCCTGTCCCTGGCATTGAGGGCATGTTGTGCTAATCGTAAAAAATCCCTGATTCATTTGAACCTGACCACGACCATGACAATAGGAACAGTTTTCTGGGCTGGTACCAACTTTGGCTCCTGTGCCATCACAAGTCTCACAAGCCACATTATGGGCTACAGAAACATCTTTTTTTGTTCCAAAACAGGCATCTAAAAAATCGACCTGAGTTTCCACCTGTAAATCACGCCCTCTTCTCACACGAGACCTACCACCACCACCTCGAGATCCAAAACCAAAAAAATCTTCAAAAATGTCTCCGAAGGAGGAGAAAATATCGTCTGCATTATTAAAGCCATGATAACCACCACCAGCCCCTTGCAAACCTTCATGACCAAATTGATCATAAATACTGCGCTTTCTGCTATCACTCAAAACAGCATAGGCTTCAGACACTGATTTAAATTTTTCTTCAGCCTCATGATCACCAGGATTGCGATCTGGGTGAAATTTAAAGGCTTTTTTACGGTACGATGCCTTGATATCCGCGTCAGTTGCCTGGCGTGAAACACCAAGGAGTTCATAATAATCTTGTTTGCTCATAATTAACCGTATCCGATCCGCTAAAAGCGGATTGGATTAATAAGGGCGATAGTTATTTTAAAACACAAGACGAATACTTAGAGTCTTGTGACCGTTGATTACGCTAAATTAAGATTTATTGGAGAAATGTCAAGGGGTTACTTTGAATTCGTGCTAGCGTCTAGCGTCTAGCGCCGTGCCTGCCTCAGGCAGGTCTAGCGTGAGTCAGTACAAAGTTATTAAAATTCTTTACTTCAAAGCTATAATTTAACTAAGAGCTATCCAAGGTCAGTCAGTCTAGTGAGCTTCTTGCACATGGGAGCAACATATATGGGACATGAAACATTAGCAACTGGCCAAGCTGCGCCTGGTCAATCCGAATTGCTTTTTCAGCTACTAGAATTTACCGACTCTAATCAAGATGGCTTTATCACAAAAGATGAAGAAGGTTTTAGTCGTCAAAGTGACATTAATTTTGATGATCAAATAGATACTGTAGAAGCTAAATATTATTTAGCCACTCTAGATTTTCCACGAGAAATTCGTCATTATTACTCATTAGGTACCACAGATATTTCACAACTCCAAAGTTACTTTGATCACAGAAACACGTGCCTTGACTACTTTACTAATGAATCACTCCGTAACCAAGCTATTCTACAAACAGCTCAGTACATGCTCGCCAGTGGTTATGCTGTTTTTCAAGAACCTGCTTTATCTATATTACAAACACTGCCAGAGAGTTATAAAGATGACGTTACACGGGCCTCTTACATCCCCTATTTTAACAATACATATGAGGAATGTCGCGCTGCTTTTCATACCCAAGTAAAAACACTTGAGAAAATTAACCCGCATATTTCACGCCTCACGATTCCCGTAGCAAGCAGCACGCAAGGAGACCTCAGTGTCGATGGTGTTTACATCCCAGCAACAGGAGAACAAAAACACTGTCTCGTTCTCATTTCTGGCACACATGGCGTAGAAGGTTTTTTTTGGCAGCGCCCAACAACTCTATCTGCTAGATCAAATTATATCTGGTTCTGTGGACATGACACATGTAGGTATCATGATGATCCACGGGTACAATCCCTGGGGATTTAAAACGGAAATGCGCACTATGGAAGGCGGTATCGACGCCAATAGAAATCATCTCTACCATACAACCCATGATGAGTTAGAAAACGTCTTTTACCATGAACTAAATCCTTTTGTGAATCCTGAGGGGTCTTTTTCTAATGACGCTACATGGCGACAAGCTTTTATGGCAAAATCCATTGGCAGATTAGTCTATTATGGAAACGGCAACCCAACAAAGGGCCGTGAAAAGATCAGACAAGCCATCATGGAAGGACAAAATGACTATCAAGGTGGCGTGAGTGACGCGGGATTAGATTATGCACCTCAAGCGGCTCCCTTTCTGGAATTTTATAAACAACACACAGCAGCTTATGATGAAGTCGTTCTCATGGATGTTCATTCTGGACTCGGAAACTATGGTCACGTGCACTATCTTTCTGTTGATCCCAACACGACAGAGGAACAAAGGACACGACTCAGCAGTCTTTTTGGAGATGTAACATTTACAGATAAAGAATCAAAAGAATTCTATACTGTGAATGGCGATCTCATTGGCTATTTGCAAAGCCAAAGCCCAGAAGAACAATCTGTGCTGTGCATTGCCCCAGAAGCAGGCACTGTTGGATTAGGCATGACCAATCAAATCAATTCAATGAAAGTTTTGATCGGTATGTGTCAATTTGCACGCGCAGGAGCAGAAACCGCAGCTGATTAAATTGTCATTAAACAAGAAATTTTAGGATTTCTTAATCCGCGTAGTTCTGATTGGCGTGGCCCCATCATGGAACAAGTGGCTGAGCGTTTTGAGAAAATGTTTTCTGTATGGGGGGGAGAGACTAAAGACTAAAGACTAAAGACTAAAGGCTTGTCGC
>JAHJDR010000038.1 GCA_018812345.1 bacterium
ATCAACATGTCATGCTGCCAGAGGCTGCAACACTGCTTTCCCAAGCAATACGCCGGAATAAACGCCTAATGTTACAGGCAGCACCGATAAAATAATTTTGCAGACGCACTTTTGCCTTGCCGCGATAACGAGCTTGCCGCAGGCCATATGCGCGAACAAGTTCACTTTGAGTGCCTTCAATACCGTTACGCCGTTTCATGTGCTGCTTGTACTCATCAGTCTGCATTAACTGCCGACGTTCCTGTAACAACGAGTGCAACTCACCTACAACAATGGTGCGGTGGGCTTGTTTACCACTCACACATTGCTTAAACAAAGATATGGGGTCGATATGGGGTCAGGGTCGATATGGTCAGATATGGGGTCAAGTCTCCTGTTGACTAGTTGCTAATTATAAAATAACAAGTGATAAATGTCTAGGCCATTAAGAATACAATACAAGAATGCCGTTTATCATATCATGAATCGTGGATTAAATAAGAGGGATATCTTTTATTCAAAAAAAGATTATTTAAGATTTTATGATTTGATTGAGGAGTCATATAAAAGATGGCGTATTGAGGTGTTTGCAGCGTGTCTTATGAAGAATCATTATCATTTATGTATAAGAACGCCAGAGGCCAATTTATCGCGAGTCATGAGGCATGTAAATGGGGTTTATACTCAAGGCTTTAATAAAGCACACAGACAAGATGGGCCTTTGTTTAGAGGTCGATACAAAGCAATAATAGTAGAGGAGCAGGAATACTTAGCCCAGGTTATTAGGTATATTCATTTAAACCCTGTTACAGCAAAAATCGTAAAAAATCCAACAGACTTTGAATGGAGCACGCATAAATATTACATGAATAAAGGCAAAGTACCGGCTTGGTTTGGTAAAAACAGAATAAAAGAATGGTTTAAGAGTTCAAAGGATTTTAATGACTTTGTCATGGAAGGTAACGATAAATTCATAGAGAATGTTTATAAAAGAAAAAGATGGCCTGTTGTATTGGGCACGCAGGAATTTATTGATGAGGTCAGAAAAAAAGCAGGAACAATCAGCAAAGAAAATGTAAGAGAAGATTTAGATTATATAAGACCAACAGTAGAACAAGTCATAACAGCTGTAAGTAAAATATATAGCATACCACATACGGGTATATTTACTGGAATTCGAGGAGAATCAAATGAGGCACGTAAAGTAGCCCAATGGTTACTAAAAGAGAAATGTGATTTTACATACCAGGAAATAGCAGATACTTTTAGTCATGGTAGTAAAAAAACAGCAGCATGGGCATGCAATGAAGTTAAGGAATTAGCAAAAACAAACAAAAAGACAATATTGAAAATAAAGAAAATAGAAAAAACCTTAAAAAGCAACTAGCCAACAGGAGACTTGACCCCTTTTAGATGACCCCTTTTAGATTCAATTGGCTTAACAAAAAAGCCCCTGTATTTACAGGGGCTTTCAATAGGGCTCAGTCTATTGGACGATTTCCGAACTGGGTGTGTGTCCATGGAATCTTAGTACTGATAAAGACAAACATCCTCGGTGGCGTAACAGTCGTAATTGGCGTCTGCGTTGCAATTTGTACCTACCTCATCACAAGTCATACAATAAGTGTTACTGGTTGCACCAGTATTGGGATCGATATCAGAAAAAGCATAACAGCAATAGCAATATCCATCAGCACAAAACCCACCGTTGTTATCGGAGCCAGAAGCATTAGTAGCCCATGTTCCTGTAAAGGAACAATAAGAAGAACAGTCTGAATTTGATGAACATTCACTGTCAGAATCACCGGTGCTGGCTAAGCTGCCACATGCGGCAAGCAGGATGATAAATAAATTTAAAATCAATGTCTTGTAAAGCTGTTTCACGTTTCCCCTTTTTTAGTTTAACCGAATTTCTTTATATTTTCATATGAGAAAAGACAATAAAATAATAATGATCTTAATCTGGCGAATCTAAACCTGGAAGTAGTTCTATTGAAAGTGAGCCTATAAAATCTGCTGTATAAGTGGCCCTAGTTTATAAGTTGACATTCACCTGCCAACTGGTCTGTCTACAAATTCGACACTGATTCCGTCAGACAATGTTATTTTAATTTTTGACGTTTCAGGTGAGTTTTTTAGGTGTATAGATTAAAGTTTTAGTTTTCTTTCGTGATGCTTTCTTGATAGCGGCATGGTTTATCTAGCAAAGTTGGAAAGGCTGAGTCTTATCTATTTGATGCTGTTTCTCTTAGGGCTTTTGGTATTAAATGGATAGAATATAAAGCCTTGCCCAACATTGACCTCGCTGATTTATCTCTTAGACCTATTGAACAATGTGATGTTCCAGCGTAGTATGAGTGTTTGCGGTTGCCACATGTAGTTGAACACACAGGTTGAAACCTGAGCTCACAGAAAGATTTAGAAAAAATATTTATTAAATTCTATTCTACTGATAAATCCTCTAAATTCCGTTTTGCCATACAGCGAGCTGGATCAAGCAAGCAACCACCTTAAAGAGTAATGAACCTTCAATAAAAATACTTCAGAAGTGTGGATATAAGGCTTATAAGACCTATATTGAAGAATGCTCTGCAGAAGTTTGCTGCCAACACAAGAATTTACCTAATTCATCAAACAAATTTCTTGTTAGACAGACAACTTCGCTTTTTAGAAAAACAATTTCTAAATGAGGGTGGTTTTACAGAAAACTTGTATAAAGTCAGGCAAGAAACGAGGAAACACAAAAGATTCTAAATGCTTATTAAGGCAATTGACAAGCCTGCAAGAACTAGCATAAAAGGACCGTCCTGCGAAAATATCGCGGTGATCCGCCTTAGCTCAGTTGGTAGAGCAGTTGACTGTTAATCAATTTGTCGCTGGTTCAAGTCCAGCAGGCGGAGCCATGTACCTGTAAACGGTACATGGCGGAGCCAACAATTAAGTATGGCTTTGCCATAACAAAATTAATTAGCCCTGTACCTGTAAATGGTATGGGGTTTTTTATTTTTATCCGAAACTCTCCTATTCCTAACGCCGAAACAATATTCATGTATTACACATATATTCTGTTAAGCCACAAAGATAATAAATTTTATATAGGTAACACGAACAATTTGAAAAGACGTTTTAAGGAGCACCAAAATGGATTAGTTAGATCTACAAAATGTCGCTTGCCAGTAGAATTGGTTTTTTATGAGGCATATCTCAATAAATATGACAGTATAAAACGAGAAAAGTATTTTAAAAGCACTAAAGGTAAATATTCACTTAAAAATATGCTAAAAAATTATTTGTTAGAAAAAGGTTTAAAAATTTAATTTCGTCGCAGGGCATAGCCCTGTACCACTAACGGGTACAGGACTTGATAACAATATTTTTCACATGATGCTCATGTTTTTCTTCCCAGGCATGAGCTGTAATCAAAACTTGTTTGAGTTTGCCTTTGTAATAAAACCGTTTTCCAGGAGGGACAATCACAACATCTGTGGCTTGAACAGGATATTCTTTATCTTCAATAACCCAAGTTCCTGAACCTTCTATAATATAAAAAATAAAGGCACTTTTTTCATGGTAAAATTCTTCTGAGTGTCCCTTTTCTGTTTCTTGATATAAAACGTTAGCCTGTTTACATTCTTCTTTATCGTTGTATGCCCACATACGCACACCTTGCTTTAAGAAAGAAGCGGCTTTGTTCTTTTTGTAAATCATCTATTTCCTTTCAAATCCAATTAATCTCTTTTTTGTTTTTGGCGGTTCCAAGAGTTGCCTCCTACTTGTCGAAATGCTTTTCCATCCACTTTAACCCGTAATTCCGTAAAGAAACGGCATCCAAAAGATAAGAGTCAGCGCTACCAATCTTTGCTAAACTGCCATGCCCATTTTTCATATAGCCTTGCACGATCTCCTCAAAATAATCTCTTGGCCAATCAACAATACCACGAGTGGTATCATATTCTTCAAACTCCATCCATTCTGACTTGTCGCCTATAAGAACAGGCATCTTGTAGCGATCAATGCGCTTGTTAGGCACGTTAGCATGATATTCTGCATGATGCAGCAATGAAACAGTAGATAGCGGTGCACCTATAAGCAATACAGATCCTTTTAACTGACAAAGTTTATCTAGTGGTGAATCTTTTCCATCACGATATTGCCAGGGATGATTATCCGTTATCCATTTTGCCTTTTTACCAACAGCAACATATGAAAAAGGATGACGGCTTCTATATGCTCCAGGCCATGTGCGTAGTATTTCTGCTAGAATACTCATTTGTTTAGAGTCTGCTTTAGACTGCTCAGGATTGTAGCAAATGTTACTACGTAAATATTCTTCTTGGCGTTCTTTTGGCCACTCATTAAAACCATAAGAATTTTCATCCCAACTAGCAAACATCACAAGAGTGCCTTTTGGAGTAATGATATCCAAAATTGACTCGATAATGGTTTTAGGTCCTTCAGCAACCCAACCAACTTTTTTCACTGAAGAATGAAGCATGACAGTGTGGCCTGCGATAAGGCCTAAGTTTTTGAGTTCACGAGTTATTTGGTCTTTGGTTATTGATGGTTTGTTGTTGCTGTGCATGACTTGATAGCTACTAAGAACTTTGAAGGTTGTCACGCTGCCATAGCCAGCTCTACACACCCAGTTCGAAACTCGTCCAGTAGAGCGAGCCCTATTGAAAGCCTCTGTTTTTACAGGGGCTTTTTGTTATAAAACAATATTTTTCACATGATGTTCATATTTTTCTTCCCAGGCAGGAGCTGTAATCAAAATCTGTTTGAGTTTGCCTTTATAATAGAATCGTTTACCAGGCGGAACGATCACAACAGCTGTGGCTTCAACAGGATATTCTTTATCTTCAATAATCCAAGTTCCTGAACCTTCCAAAATATAAAAGATAAAACAATAGAGGGAGATAGAAAGCCCGTATATTCATAGGTTTTTTTTGTGGCTGACTGGACGATCGAACTGGTATGTTTCATTGAATTAACAAGTTCAAAAATTTAGGATTAATATAAAGATTCTCTCTTCCTTCTTTTTTCTCTTGCAACACTCCAATCTCACACAATTGCTTCAGGTAAACAGAGGCTGTTTGTCTTTTGGCAATACCATTTTCTATAAGATTTTGAATACGGCAATAGGGTTGTACAAAAATCAGTTCTGCTAATTCATAAGAATAAATTTTTGGTAATTGTTCTTTTATAATACTTTTTGTTTCTTGTAATAAGAACTCAATCTGCTCAATTTTTTCTTTAGTCCACTTTGTTGTTTCAATCACGGCTTCAAGCATGTACAAAATCCAATTTTGCCATTCATTGTTTGTTGTGACTCGCAAAAGTTTTTTGTAATAATCACTTTTGTTTTGTGTGATAAATCGACTTAAATACAAAACAGGTATTTCTAATAAATTTTCTTGGATCAAATATAAGATATTCAAAACTCTTCCTGTTCTTCCGTTGCCATCTGTAAAGGGATGAATCGCTTCAAATTGATAGTGCATCATGGCCATACGTATAAGAGGATCAATGTCTTCTTGCGTGTTTAAAAAGAATTCCCAGTTTTTTAGTTTGTTTCTTAGTAAGGATTCACCTTCGGGTGGTGTATAAATGACTTCTTTTGTTGCTGGATTGGCCAATTTTATTCCTGGCACTTTACGCACAGTCATATTTGTTCCTTTAAGTATACTGCAAATCTCTTCTGCTAAATTTGTTGTGATGGGCTTTTTCTTTATAAGATCAAAACCTGTTTTTAAAGCAGTACGATATTGTAAGGCTTCTTTTGTTGCTGAGTCTGCTTTGTCTTCGAAATTACTGAACCGAAAAAGCTTATCTGCTGTGGTAACAATATTTTCAATTTCAGAACTGCCTTGAGCTTCCAAGAGAGGTATTGTGTTAATTAACACAGACTGATTAGGAATTCTTTTACCGATTTCTTTAAGCTCTCCCAACAAACCTCGAGCCAAAATACATTTTTTTAATATTTCTTTTGTTTCAATTTCACATTCTTTTGGAGGCAACAAAGGTAAATCATAAGGTTTTCCTGGATTAAAATTCATGCTATTCCTTAAATA
>JAHJDR010000272.1 GCA_018812345.1 bacterium
ACCTTCTTGCAGTATGGGATAATAGAGTTTCATTATTACCTGTTTTTTGTTATTTCTTTAATTTTTGCTTTATGAATCATGTGTTCGCGTCTTTGTTGTGGGGTAGGGAACTGCATGACAAATTCTCTGATGCCAACTTTAACCCCTTCACTCATAATTAAATTACCTTTGTCATCAGTATAACCTTTTTTCTTACACTCTTCTATGTATTTTAAAAATATTTCTTTAGAGACATCTGTAACTTGGGAGAGTGATTTGTCATACAATTCTTCTAATTGCTTTTGTGTCCAGGGCCCTTCTGTAATTTTCATAGCGTCAAAAAATTGATGAACAGGACCTGTGTAGCGAAATTTCTCAAGTGTCAAAAATTCGTCTTTTGTTAATTCATAGAGGCCTTTTTTATTTTTAAAGCTGTTAAAAGCTTGTTGCCAGGTTTTGAGATCATATTTCTTCTCATCGACAAAACCATTGAGATAAAGATAGTCTATATCAGCTTGTTTAAAGTTAATTGTATTTGTTTCTTTGTTCTTAGTCATGCCATCCCAAATAGAATTCATCACATCGAGTTTTTGTGTCATAAGATTTCCTTTGTTATAAATGAGATGATGCTAAACGGTTTTTTTGTCTGTACTTGTCCCATTGCCCCAGTGAGTTTCTTTTAAATCTGTATAGCGTGTATCAGGTTCTGTTTTTTGATAAACGGGTTGTTTTTTATTAGCTGTGCTGGTTCTATCGTATGTTCTGTGCCCCATGCTCTTCATTGAGGACTCTTGTTCTCTGCTATAGGCTTCTGTGGCCAGGATTTGTTCTCTGGCCAGATAGCTCCCGCTATCATTTAAATCACTATCATTATTATCAAGATAAATGCCTCCAGCATCTCTTGCTTGGGCACGATCTGCTGCGCTTGTGACTGTGCCTGATTCTGATGTTGTGGCTTGATTTTCAGCTTTGTATTGATCGAGCTGGGATTGTTGGCTGTTGAGCTGTTCTTGGGATTGCTGGGTTTTTTCTTGGGAACCGTAGCCGTCCGTATTAGCATTCTTAATAGTAGTCATGAAAGATCCTATTACCAGCTACTGCCACCACCATAGTAATACTCTAATTCAGCTTCTTTTTCTTCAGCTTCAGCTTCTTTGTATTCTGCATCAGCTTCACGCATAAGTGCATTAGCTGAGGTAAGGTTGGCTTGGGCATTAACGGCATCAACAGTTTCTATGGATTCGAGTTCTACTTCGAGCTTTTGCTTTTCAATTTCATATTCCATTTCAGCAATTTCTCTATCTGTTTCACATTGCATCACAACAGCTTCATAGGATTTATCGGCTTCATAGATACGTGATTTAGCATCGATGAAGGCGGCTTCAACAGCGGCTTCCGCTTCTACAGCAGCCGCATCAAATGTGGCTTGGGCATCAAGAACAGCTGTTTCCATGGAGCCAACAGTATTTTGCCATGATTGATAGGCATTACTATGATTTTGACCAGCAGAAGTGCCAGTAAAATCACCTTTTTGTGGGGCATTCATTTGGTCTGTTATTTCACTCTCATTTGAATAGGTGTGTGAACCAACTGTAAAACCACTACTACCAATTTCATAATTTGAGCTGTTTGTATAATTTCCCATAAAAACTCCTTCTAAATGCTACCTCTTTTTTCCACAAATGGATAAACACCACTCTCTTGTTATTATTATCGTCACTTTTAGAGGTGAAAGTTGTGTTTTTTAATGTCTTTTTTATATTTTAACAAATACTTGTCATCTATACAATAAATTACTTATGAAGGCATGGTGAGGAGTGTAAACTAATGTTAAAGCAAGTAATGAATATTACTATCTTGTTTATGATTGTTTTTTGTTATTCTTCCCTTGTTTTTGCTGGAGATTTTCTTTTGGGCAGTTCTTGGGAGTCAGGTGAAGTCAAAGATACAGTCATGAGTTTTGATTTTGACGACGTGAATAATAACTATGATCATGACATTGTTTATTGTTCTTACGACAAAATAGTCGTTTCTGAATTTGGTGACAATAAGCTCAAGGTTTTAGCCCAAAAAAAGGCGGGTATGAAAACTCAATTTCATCGTGTCACAATTGGTGATTGGGATGAGGATGGGACAAAGGAGATCTTGATTAATGGGTTTATTCGTTCTCGTGCGTATTCCTGGTTATACAGGATTGAAAACAATCAATTTGTATTAGAACAAGAATTTGAAGCATTGGTTATGCCATTGACCTTTCAGAAGAAAGAACAACTTTATAGTCAACAAATGTCTGGAAAATGGCAATGGGCAAGCGCTATACAAAAGATGGGATTGCAGCAGGGCAAGTGGGCCAAGTTAGATGAGGTTATAAAAGTTAATCATGGCATTGGCGGTCATGCGCCTTCCTTATATGCGGCAACAACTTATAATGATTTCATTGTTTCGTTGCGTGATGATAACAAGCTTATCATGCGAGATAAACAAGGCAAAAAAACATGGTTGAGTTCCATGAATTATGGTGGCTCTGCTGATTACATTGATATGTCAGACACAGATGCCTTGGGTTTGGTGAAGCAAAAACGATTTCTTATTCCCCCAAGAATGCGTGTGCAGCAGGATGAGTTGATGGTTGTAAAGAATAATAGTTATTTAAATGATTTTGTGGGGAATGTACCTAATGTAAAATCATCACAAATTGTGACATTAGCGAAAATGCGCATCGGGTTTCAGGAAAAGAAAATAACCAGTCGTTTGCCAGGTGTTATTACAGATATAAAAATTGTTGATTTAAATATGGATGTGATTGATGAAGCTATGGTTAGTTTTCTCATCAAAAAAGCGGGTTATCTGGATGCCTATGCTGGTTATACAAGTGTACTTGCGGTG
>JAHJDR010000273.1 GCA_018812345.1 bacterium
GAAAAATATGTCTCAACTCAACATATATGTCCCTGATGAAATGGAACGTGGTATCAGATCACAAGCAAAAAAGAACGGTAAAAGCATCTCAAAGTTCATTGCTGATCTCTATTTTGATTATAAAACGGGTACAAAATTGCATTGGCAAGCAGATTTTTTTGAAAGCACAATTGGCTCTTGGAAGGGAAAAGAACTCGATTCTCTTTTTAAGTCATAATACGGGAGTTTGAATGAAATATCTCATGGACCTCAGTTTTTGCGCTGCCCTTCTCAAGGCAAAAGATGAAACACTTATCCACAAGCTCAAAGAATATAATCCT
This sequence comes from bacterium, assembly GCA_018812345.1. Classification (GTDB taxonomy): domain Bacteria; phylum UBA10199; class UBA10199; order UBA10199; family JADGCS01; genus JAHJDR01. The sequence goes on from JAHJDR010000273.1 coordinate 321, forward strand.
CACGATTTTGCCCTCTCATCTGTGGTCAAATCTGAGCTAATTTATGCGGCACGGATGAGTGAGCATGTTGATGACAATCTCACATTGCTTCAAAAATTCTTTTCACAATTTGAATCCTACTCATTTGACGAAAAAGCCGCTGGTTTCTTTGGACTCTCAAAAGCAATAACCCAAGCAGCTGGAAACACAGGTAGTTTTATGGGATCTCTCTTTGGTAAATCAACCTCACAACTCAATAACCTCGAACTCATGCAAGCGGGTATTGCCATGTCCCATGATATGATTCTACTCACCAGGATGAATAAAGAATATGCCAAAATACCTGGTATACGAGTCGAAATCTGGTAAATGAAAGTCCGTGGCAAGCGTTTACTATAACTACTGTGGCGGATTAAATCTCTGTTCCAAAGCATTCCATAAATCAAGCAGAGAACCTTTTAAGGCAAAATGAGGTTTACTTGTTGTTCCCCCATTACCATTCATGGTCTGAAATGGAGCTACCCAAATTACGACCTGGGGATCCAAAACATTCTTGATATGCACTTCTAATGCTCTGAGATGTAAACCGCCTAGATAAAAAGATGAATGATCATGCATAGTACTTCTTGGTTCATGCACAAAAGGCAGAGACATTTGAGGTATGGCATTTCTTGTAAGATCATGTGCTGCCATATATTGGGGGTGGTCTGTGCCCATGCCAATATGCAGCCACTCACCTTCCCAAAGACTAGCTAGTTTATTCGTTATGGTAGTTTGAGTCATTACACCCTCTATATCAGCACGCAATCCTTCAGGCAGCATTCCTGAAGCCCGCATCATGTTCAGAACGCTCATATATAATACTTGCGGTGTAAATTCTGTAAGGCCTGTTTGGTCTGTGAAAAAACTCAAAGGCATGGACATTAAGTAGCCCACGGTATGAGCTAGATCTGTGGTCATGTAATGATACAAAAAGGATGAAGGAAACCGAGGCGCCTCAATATTGGCATTAATAGTTCCCACATCATGATGAGGGTGTTCGAGAACTTCTATTCCATTTTTATACCATCCTGTAAAATCGTCCCACATAGCATGACGAACAACATTCTCAGGCATTGCCCGACGATGCCAGTTTATAAAACCAAGCCCCTCAGTTTGACGCACATCATCTGGATGCAAGCGCAATAAGACATCTTTAACATCCACTACAGCCCGACGTGTGTGCGGACAAATCAGTCTTTTTGCTAGCCCTTCCGTCACAATTGTTCCTGTTTTCGAATCGGGTTTTAAACCATTAACAAGATTAGCTAGAGAAATTCCCGAATCGCCACCATCAGCAATAAGAGGTAAGCCCTGTGGAATTTGAAACTGAAGAGCAGGACCCATTGTAGGGCTAATAGCATGTGTGAACATAAAAATTCCTTTTTGAAACAAATTGAAGTGCCTATTTGCCCTATCCTGTATGGGGACGCAATAAATGGAATAAAATTGAGACATTTTTCGGACACTTTTGTGTCCAAGGGAAACTTAGGTTACGGACACATCTTGTTACTCTGCCACTAACGGCGTGAAATTTATAGCTGTAGATTTTATCATTCGAATTTGACTGTCTGTGTTACTGGGCGGATCTGAGATTTCTTCAAATGATGTGATGAATATCAACTGATCTCTAGCATTAACCCTGAACTGATAGTGACAAGGATTTATCGTCAAAGCTGTCAATCGCCGCCATTCATTTACAGGATCAACCCCAAATCGATGCACAACAATATAATTATCATCTGTATTGCCCACATAAGTTTCATGATTACAGGTAAAAACATAGCCTTGTGAATTGATTTGCACATATGGAGAATACAAATGTCCTGATATTGTTTCATCATCAATATTTGTTGTTGTATCAGCAACCGTATCATAAACAGAAATATATGTGGCGGTTAAGGCATTACCTACTTCTGAATTGATCACATACCATTTTCCTGCGGGATCCATATGAAAACTATAAGCTGTTATTGTGGCCCCACCACCAACCATAGTATATTTCACAGTCGCTTTAACAAAGGCGTTCACTCCATCTGTCATATCAAATTCATAGATTTTAGCAGGGTCAAAATTTCCCCCACCATTGTAAGGATGCATAAGAACTAAAACAATATCTGAACCTTCATATTGATGACAATCAACAACATGAAAGAAGCTTGTATCTGAAGCCAGTTCTGTGGCAATTCCCGTAGCATCGACATATATTAAAGAGGTTTCATTATCATTTGGTGTATCCGTATTGTCAAACCAGGGCGTTTTACAAATCAACATCCCGCCATCTGAGGCATAAAAGCTTTGCAGAGGCGGATTAACTCCAGGATTAGTAGGATAAGCAAGGGCAAAATCATAATAGAGAGTTGGGTCATTCCACGTATCATCTACGAGAGCTGTTTCATAATATTCACCATCTGTTAGCATAACCCTAATATCATCAGACGTACCAGCACGATTAACAATCTGAGTCATACGACCAGCGATATCTTCTATAACCACATCAATCTCTTGAGTCACCTTATCGATTTTCATAAGGTTGGTCACCGTGTCTACATCAGATATTGTCGAAGCATATAAAGCATCTGCTGTTACGACAGGAAGAACACGCGTATTCAAGGCATTAGTATTTGTGAGTTGTCTAATTTTCTGCCCCCCGTGATAAGATAGGTAACTAGGAATACCCACTGTTGATGGCGACTCACTTTGTGCAGGCGCCACAGCCAATAAATCACCTTCATCAGCTAGCATGGTTATTTCTGTTGGCAAGTCACTCGTTGCGATCACCACAGCTTCTTCAGTCTCAGTATTATAAATATAGACATACTCATCTTCAGTAACACCCTCTTCAAGAGTAATGGTGTAATACCCCTCTGTCTCAATAAATATGGTCACTTTATCTGTATCAATGTAATATTCTAGTTTTGCAATGGTTACAGGAAGTTCGGCAGGACCACTTTCATAAAGACTTGATTCCGCATCTGATAAAGGATCATCAGAACTTGTATCAATACCAGTACTTGTTCCTGATAAGTATCCACCCGAACCACCAATACAACCCATCATGGGATTAATAAAAAAAGATGCGCACAGGATAATAAGTAGAAGAAATCTTAAAGGCACACTATGTTTATAACGTGTTTTCATAACGAATAGAATATAACATGCAAATATTGCACCATTCTCAATATTATTTTGTTCTATATATTCAATGAGTTAGCTTTTTTACGAGTGCCTCTATAGTGGAAAATATTTTCTCTTTATCAGAAAGAGAAAGGTCATTCTTTCCGCGTTACTTGTCTAAGACAATTATTTAATAATCTAGCAGTGAATAATCCACATGATTCATATTAATAAAAGCAATCTGTGGTTTGGCCTCTGTTGTGCTATCATCGTCCAAATTAAACTCACGATAAAATAATAGGCGTCCCTCTGAATCAATTTCAAATGGATTTAAACAGGGATTATAATCTAAGCCATTAGTAAGTTGATAATAGGCTTCTTTATAGGCCACAAGATAGGTAGCATTATCATTGCACTGCACCACAACCCCATCGGGAGTGATTTTCACATAATCTGAAAAAAGATTTTCAGATGTTTCAGAATTATTGATAATGGTTTCAGTAGATGTGCTTGTATTATATGTGACCGTCATCTGATAACCATCACCCCTCGTGCCAGCAGCCACAATCCATTCATCATCATCACCATTCACATCAAAAAATTCAAAATCTGTACCCTGAGGCCCATCATCATAAGACCAAACAATAGTAGCCTTATCAAAAGCATCTTTACCATCAGTCATAGCCAATTCATACACTGTGTTTATAGTAGGTATCTCTGAAATTTCAGACGCCATACGCCTGGCTAAAACAAAAAGTTTCCCTTCTTGCCCTTGATCACAGTCGTTAATAATAAACGCGGAAGAATTAACGACATCATATTTATTGCCATTGGAATCAATGTACTTAATATAGTTGGGATCTGTTTCATCATATGATCCCGCATACCAAGGATTTTGGCAAATATACATGCCTCCATCAGAATCATAAAACATTTTCATCCCCGCATGTAGAGCCTTAAAAGTTGGAATAGCTTCCCCAAAATTAAATAGCAAAGTTGGCGTGCCCCATGTGGTGCTCAGAAAAGGCTCAGTTAGTATTTGGTTTAAAGTACTATTCGTACTACTCGCATCTACAGCATAGAATTTACCATTATTAAGCCCCATTCCTAAGTCTTCTGTGCTACCTAACACAGAAACAAAACGAATCGAATTTTCTTGATCTGCCACAACAATATCTGAGTGTCTTGTGTTCAGTGCCAAGCGTGTGAGATCATATTTTGAATCATTACTAGCCATGCGTGAAAAATACATATAATCATTTACTGATTGAATGGGAAAGTCTGTTGCTAAACCATCAGTATTGGTCAAAACAATATCAGTCACACCATCATGACTTACATAAATAGGTATGCCAACTTGCGTTTCATCGTCATTCATGACAGCTAAGGCAATTTGTTCTTGCGGTGCCGCAGCTATGGTAACAGTAAAACTATCATCTTCAACAACGACTATCTGAGATATTTCTGTTTTAATATTATAAGCATATACTTTAGTTCCAGCTGTCACACCACTCGCACTATCAATTTCTAGAAGGGATTCACTCTCAATAAATTGCGCTGAAATGAGGTCTGGATCCAGACTTTGTAATTTTGCCATTGTCACTGACAATTTTACTGGTCCTGATTCATAAAGATCGGATTCTATTTCAGCTAAACTGACTCCTGAGCTATCAACCTCCGAGCTTTCAATACCTGAATTTTGATAAGAACTGTCCCCTCCCCCGCATTGAGTAAAATTCACGATACAAACCAAAAACAAAAAAACATAGGTGAACAAACCAATTCTTTGCGATGAGGTTGCGTAATTTTTCTTAAAATACAATGACATACATAAGCCCCCTACACACATTCTAATTATAATATATAAAGGTAAGTTGAGATACTGTTATTTTTTTTTGAAAAAAAGCAGTAAAATACTCATATTTTATTTGCTGCGCATGAGAAAAGATAATATTAGCAAAATCAAGAATTTATGAATTTAATGCGCCTATGATAGACACTTTATTGTAGGAAAAGGCGTTAATTAAGTCATTAAAGAATTTAATTTTTTTTGCTTCGCAGGTTCGCAGGTTCGCAGGTTCGCAGGCTATTTTCAGCGACCCAGTGACTCAGTGACCCTGCGATCCCGCTCAATGAAAATTCTTATATCAGATAAATTATCTGAAAGTGCCCTGTCTGTTTTTAAACAATCTCATCAATTTACAGTACTTTATGAACCTGATGCGGGAAAAGACCCTGAAAAACTTAAAACCCTGATCGCTGATGTTGATGGTTTAGCCATTAGATCAGCATCAAATATTACAGCAGCTATTATTAATGCTGCGCAGAATCTCAAAGTCATAGGTCGTGCTGGCATTGGTGTGGATAATGTTGATTTAGATGCGGCTTCCAAAAAAGGCATAATTGTCATGAACACGCCTTTAGGAAATGCCATCACCACCGCAGAACATGCTATTTCTATGATGTGTGCCCTCACCCGCAATATTCCTCAAGCCAATGCCTCGCTCAAAGAAGGCCGTTGGGATAAAAGCAAATTTATGGGTTCTGAGCTCTATCATAAAACTCTCGGTGTTCTAGGTTGTGGTAATATTGGTAAAATTGTTGTGAATCGCGCACAAGGACTGCACATGAAAATTTTGTGCTACGATCCCTTTCTTTCCGATGATAAGGCTTTAGAACTAGGTATTGAAAAATGTGATTTAAGTACTTTGTTAGAAAAATCTGATTACATTACAATTCATACGCCAAAAAATGAAAAGACCACAAACCTTATTAACCAACAAGCTTTTGCTAAAATGAAACCAGGCATGTTTTTAATCAACTGTGCACGTGGTGGCATTGTGAATGAAAAAGATCTTCTCTTAGCCCTTGAAAACAAAATTGTCGCTGGAGCCGCACTCGATGTTTTTGAAAAAGAACCCGTTGATCCTGAAAACCCTCTACTCAAACATGACAACGTTATCGCCACACCACATCTGGGAGCCTCTACAGAAGAAGCTCAAGAAAATGTCGCACAACAAATAGCACAACAAATGTCTAATTATCTCCTCCAAGGAAATATTGTAAATGCGGTTAATACGGTGAGCGCCTCAGCAGATGTCCTTAAGCGATTAGGAAGCTCACTCAAACTCGGCAATAAGCTGGGCCTATTACAGGGACAGCTTTGTGATGAAGCACCACAAGAAATCCATATCAAGTATTATGGTGATGCCGCTCGAGAGCAAACAGAAATTCTCACAACAGCTATTCTCCAAGGCGTCTTGCAACCCATGCTTTCACAAGTGGCCATCAACTATGTAAATGCACCCTATCTTGCTAAAGAGCGTGGTATACGTATTATTGAAAGCAAAATCACAGCACATTCTGATTACACAATGATGATTGAAGTCATTTGTACATTCAATAAATCGGAACGCATTATAGCAGGAACTTTATTTGGCAAAAACAACCCACGCATTGTACGCTTTAATAATATATACCCTGAAATTAATCCTGAAGGAACCATGCTTCTTGTTGAAAACAATGACAAACCTGGTGTCATGGGCCGTGTGGGAACCTTTTTAGGTGAACACAATGTTAATATCGCCAACATGCAACTTTGCTTAGATACAAAGACAAAAACAGCCACTGCTTTTTACGCTGTTCAAGGAAATGTAGAAAAAAACACATTAAAAGAACTTGGAAAACTTGATGATATCATTTCTGTCAAAAGCGTAACCTTCTCACGATAGACGATAGACGACAGACGATAGACATTAAACAAAGGAACAAAAATGACATCAACCGTAATACTAGGCACCCAATGGGGTGATGAAGGAAAAGGGAAAATAGTTGATTACTACGCAGCTAAAGCTGACGTCGTTGCTCGTTATCACTGTGGCAATAATGCCGGGCACACTATCATTGTAAATGGTGAAAAAACTGTCTTACATTTGATTCCTTCAGGTGTCCTTCATGAACACAGCCAATGTGTGTTGGGAAATGGCATGGTCATAGATCCTTTTGTTCTTACCGAGGAACTTGATTTAATTAAAAAACGTGGTTTACTGAAAAATCCCAGCCGACTTAAAATTTCTGATTGTGCACACATTATCATGCCTTATCACAAAGAAATTGATGCGCTACGCGAAGAAGCTCGTGGCGCCAATAAAATCGGCACAACAAAAAGAGGCATTGGTCCCTGCTATGAAGATAAAATTTGTCGTCGCGGTATTCGTATCGGCGAATTGCACTATACAGAACCATTGAAAAAGCATTTACAGGAAACCTATAATTACCATCAAACACATTGTAAAAAGATTTATAATCATGATCTTCCCTCCTTTAATAAAATCTATGATGATCTCATGGCTCTGACTGACAACATCCTCCCCTTTATTGACAACACAACGCAAGTACTTACAAAAGCCAGACAAGAGAATAAGAGAATTCTTTTTGAGGGCGCACAAGGAGTTTTCCTTGATATTGACCATGGTACGTATCCTTTTGTAACCTCTTCGAATACAATTACGGGATCAATACTTACAGGACTGGGACTTGGTCCTAAGGTCATCGATCATGTTCATGGCATATGCAAAGCCTACCTCACCCGTGTCGGCGCCGGTCCTTTTCCCACTGAATTAGATGATGCTGTGGGACAACATATGCGCGACCAAGGTCATGAATATGGCTCAACAACAGGACGACCCAGACGTTGTGGCTACCTTGATCTTGTGGCCTTAAAACAAGCCATCACTGTTTGTGGCATCACAGGTCTCGTCATCACAAAGCTAGACGTGCTTTCAGGACTGCCAGAAATAAAAGTAGCAACAAAATATAAAATCAATGATCTAGAAACAACTCAGTTTCCCACCTTTGTACCTGAATTAGAAAAAGTTAAACCTCAGTATGAAACACTACCAGGTTGGAAAGAAGATATTCGTGGGATAACAAATAAAAAAAATCTGCCACAAACGTGTATTGATTACTTACAATTTATTGAAGACTATGCAGGCATTCCCGTTGTCATGGCCACAACAGGACCGGGGCGGGAAGAGAATGTTGAGATGGCATAATCAATAATCAACACTCAATATCCAATAGCCATTTATTAATTTACTCCAGATTGTTAACTTAAATGAATATTGATTATTGATCTGTTGGATATTGGATATTGTTTCAGGCTTTTGGCCGAATACTAATCCAATCCCCACGTCCCTCTAAATCATTAATCATTCGTTTCACACGTGTAGATTTTGAATCACTCCAAAAATAATGCCACCGCGTTGGTTTAGGATCTTTTGAAAAATCAATCTGAATTCCCCACAGCGGTTCCATAAGTTCCACTGACCGTGAGTACCGCATATCACCAAAAACATTATATAAAAAAGTAACCTGTCCAATGTACTTATCAGCAAACCAAGCAAAGCGTTCAAAATCGTGAATTTGTTCCTTTGTGAGATTATGCTTGAGTTGCAGTGAATACAAGGTCGTTTTGGGAACATCTTCTCCTGATCGAAAAACA
>JAHJDR010000274.1 GCA_018812345.1 bacterium
AAAATATAGAAACCCTCTGTTGGGATAAAAAAACCCTCCAAAAACTTATCAAGAGATTTCCAGAACTAAAAAAACATCTCGAAGTAAGAGCTTCTATCTTTAAATATGCTTTGCAAATTACCCAATTTATCCGAAAAAATTCTTTCATGCAGAACCTGACGCCCCCTCTTATTAATTGGCTTATTGATCGTTCTACCCTCATGTTTTTTCCAAAAGAGAGCTATATCTGTCGTGATAAAATCATAGGAAAACATTTTTATATTTTGCTCAAAGGACAAGCCAGAATTGTTAAGAATAACAAAAATATTAGTACTGTTTATCCAGGCACATGTTTTGGTGAAATGGCTCTTGTAGGCAAAGGGAAAAGAACAGCTCATGTGATAGCGAGTGAAGACTGTGAAGTACTGGCTCTTTCAAAAGATAATTTCAATCATCTCTGTAAGGCTTCCAAGTTCTTTAACCATGCCATGCAAACCCTAGCAGGACACAGAACATCAGAAAACACTAAATCATATAAAACTCATGAAGTTATTTTCATTGCCAATGCTACTAACCACCCTTCAAACTGCTTAACAGAAAACTTGGCTAAAAGCCTTCATAAGCAATTCCAAGCAAAAGTGCTTATAGTAACTACCAAGAAATTAAATCGTGCCTGTTCATCAAAAGCAAAGCATCATTTTAAAACAAAATGCCTTTCTACAAAAGACATCACTCCCAATACAATCGATGCAATCGCTAAAAAACTGAGTGTTGATTTTGTGATTATTTCTACTGAAAAAGAACATGAGAAGAAAATAAACGCTCAAATGAAAGCAGCTCTTAATATTGTTGTCTTTTTTGTGCCTAACGCTAGCGTTGATTATCCCTACGGCGAATCTCAAGTTCGCTTTATTCACTATGCTGTTCTCTCTTCTAAAAAAGAAACCTGTAAAGGCAAAATCACAAGACGTGGTTCTGTCAAGATATTCATGGCTGACGAAGATTGTCATGATCCTTTATTTGTAACAAGTGTTGATCGTTTGGCCAGGCAAATATGCCGTAAGACTATAGGAGTTGCCCTTGGCGGTGGTGGAGCCTGGGGCATTGCTCACTGTGCCCTTTTACAAAAACTTCACGATATTGGAATTCCAGTGGATTATGTTTCCGGAGCCAGCTTTGGTAGTATTGTGGGATCTTTTTACTGTTCACTCGGCATTGCAGGTTTGGGTGAACTTCTCAGAAGCCAACCTGAACTTGTTACCATTGTCACAGCCTCACTCATTAGTTCTAAAGCTATTGGTTTTTATATTGATAGAAAAATCCCTGATAAATTTATTGAAGACCTTACCACTCCTTTTTTTCCTGTTGCTGTTAACATTCTCGACGGCAATGAAGTGGTGTTTACAAAGGGCAATCTGGGTGATGCCGTGAGAGCCAGTGGCTCTTTTCCAGGTGTTTTTGGTCCTTCCTGGATTAATGGTAAAAAATATGTGGATGGTGGTATTTTGAACAATGTACCAGTAAGTGCTTTAGAAAATGCGGGAGCTGACTATGTGATTTCATCAAATGTTATTCCACAACCTAATACACTCATGGACCTCAAGAGAAATAATCCCTTCTTTAAATTAGCTAAAACCCACTCCCCTTTTCAACGATTTGGGGATCTTGTGAGGTCAATTTATATTATGATCAAAACATCTGGTGAGTTTCAATCGCAAACAGGTGATTTTCATTTTCGACCTGATCTTGTTGATTTTCTTCCCATGGATTTTCTTAAAGGTAACAAAATATATGATAAAGCTATGAAAGATTTAGAAAAGCGCGACAAGGAACTCAAATCCAACTTTCAAGCTTTTTGGAAAAGAAAGAGTTAAAACATGCTTACGAAAAAAGATCTTAATTTTATCACATGTCTTCATTGTGAAAACCCTTTAAGCTTTTATGGAACAGAAAAAAAAGCTTTTCTGTATCAAGGTGTGGTTGTTTGTAAAAATTGTGATAAGCATTGGCCTGTAAAAAATGGTCTTCTCTATTATTATAATGAAAATAAAGTTCAAGGCACAGACCGCATGATGCGTGTTCTTTATAATACCTTTGCTAAACTCCATGATCCAGCCGTAAAGTATTTACTTCCCCTTATGCACTACAGAACTGAAACAGCATTTAGAAAGGATTTTTTTAAAGAGCTTAAACTTGAAGATCTTTTTAAGAGCAAAAAAAAGAAATTTCGTATTTTAGAAGTGAGTATTGGTGCTGGAGCTAATCTGGATTATATTTTGCCTCACGTTCCTAAAGCAAAGGAGCTTGAATATTGGGGAATAGATCTCAGCACAGGCATGGTTGCTACATGTGAAAAAAATATCAAAAAGAAAGGTTACAAAAACATAAAGTATTTTCTCGCTGATGCCCATTTTCTTCCTTTTAAAGACAATTGTTTTGATCGTGTATTTCATATTGGCGCTATAGGAGGATTTAATGATCCTAAAAAATCTATAAAGGAAATGATTCGCGTGGCTAAAACAGGAACACCTATTGTCATTTCAGATGAAGCCTTGCACGATCCTAAAAACAGAAATCTCTATGAAAAGGCCATGTTTAAATTTCTCACTTTCTATGATAGAAATCCGCACGCCCCCACTGAATGCGTCCCTGAAAATTGTGCCCATCTCAAAGTAAAACCTATCAGTAATTTTTATTATTGTATGAGTTTTAAGAAATCTGCCTAAGATTTAAATATTTCACTTAACCCTTTAAGGACATTCAAAGCATCTAGAGGCATATTAGTCATAATATGTTCATTAAGAGCATGGAGTGTTTTGACAAGAACTTCTAAAGAAAAGTTTAGTGTTGGGTAACCATTGTAGGCACCACTGAGAAGAAGTGTATCAGCAATCTCTTCTGGTATAAGCCCTTCCATAAGCCCCCAATACACATGGGCAGCTAAAGGAAAAGCCTCTTTGTTCTGAGCAAGAATAGCAATAAGAGTTCTTTCGCGGCACTTAGCCTTCATGGTTGGCTTTGTATAATTCGCATCAATGAAATTCTTAGCATAATCCAAAAAAGGAGCGTACACACCCATTTTCATTTCAACGAGTTTAAAAATGTCTTTTTCTTTGTAGTTATCTCTAAGTTTTTGTAGATTATCATCTGTTAAAATGTCATTTATTTTTTTTAAGCCCAACATCTAGCTCTCCTTGTCTAGGATTATAAACACTGTTTTGAATACTTTGTGCCTGACCACCTGTAAAATCAATAGTCGCACCATTAAACCACTCTGCATTGGGCCCAGCAAGTACACTCACAAAATTGGCCACTTCTTTAACATGACATAGTCTTCCTGCAGGAGTAACACGAGATAAGCGCTTTTTAAGACCATTCCATTGTTCTTCTGTAAAAGCTATACGAATAGCTTCTGTTTCTACAAGACTAAATTTAACAAGATTAACGCGAAAACCTTCAGGACCAAGATCAAGAGCTAAGTGTTTTGTATACACTTCTAGTGTTGCTTTCGCAGCAGTAATAGCACCAAGTCCATTCACAATGCTTTCAGGTATACTATTTGTAAGGCCTACAATTCTAGCTCCAGGAGCAAGTAATTCTTTATGATAGAGATGCTGAGCCCAGTAAACAAAAGAATGCGCCATGGCCTGCATGGTTTTATTAATTTGTTTAAAATGAAGTTGGTCACCTGTTTTGGAAACAAAACGACCATACGAACCATTGGCAATAGAGTGCACAAACATGTGAATATTCTCTGAACCAATTTTCTCTTTTATGAGATTAGTGAGCGTATCAATATTCTCTGGTTCAGCAGCGTCAGAAATAACATTTTCACACTTTGATCCATTATCCAGAATATACTTTTCAAGCGTATCAGCTTGTTCTTTATAACTCCCACGATGAATACCTACCACATTTAAACCATAATCTCTCACAAGTGCCTTGGTAATCGCTTCACCTGTTCCAGAAGAAAATCCAGGAATCACTACCCATTTGTCTTTCAAAGTCGTTTCATTGTTCATAATACACTTATCTCTTTCATACTTGATAGATCATTGCCCCAAAACTAAGCCCAGCACCAACACCTGCCATGAGAATTTTATCTCCTTTTTGAACCTTTTTTTCTTTCCGTAAAAAGTGAAATCCACAAGCCACAGAGGCACAGCCCAAGCTTCCATATTGATCTACAATTTTAACATACTTATCCTCTGAAAAATCCAAAAGATCAATCAGCCTGTTAAATATACGTCCATTAGGCTGATGTGGCACCACCCAATTAATATCTTCAGGTGTGAGCCCTGTTTCTTTAAGCATGGCCTCTACATTGTTTTTGAGTGTGCTTAAAGCCAGTTCGCTAATCTCTTTATTGTTTTCATTAAAGTGAATGTATTCTTGCTTTGTTGTGAGTTGCGGATGAGCCAAAGTAACAGTATGTCTTTGATTGCCATTATTGCCAAAACAAGAAGCCAATATTTTTGATGAATCGTCTGCTCTACCCACAATAGTCCCAATAGCACCATCAGCCATCACCAGATAAGAACGCGATGCTTCTGGAGATAAAAAACGAGAAGAAATTTCAGCTGCAACAACAGCTACAGGTCCTGAACCCGTAGCGACCGAACGGCTGGCAATATCAAGAGCTGTCAAATATCCCATGCAAGCATTATTCAAATCAAAACCATCACAAGTTGTTGGGAGGTTAAGTTTTTCTAAAACAGCATTTACAGTTGCGGGAACAAGACAATCTGCGCCCATAGATGTAGCTAAAATAACTCTTTCTATTGATTCTTTTTTTATACCGCTCTCATCAATAGCTATTTCTAGAGCTTCAGCACTTAAATCTGCTAATGTAGTTTCATCATCAATCCAATAGCGATTCTCAATACCAACTTTTTCAATAATTTCTTTAGCCTCTCTATCAGGACAGGCTTTTTTAACAAGCTCAGCTGTAGCAACTTTTCTTCCTTTAAAACATGAGCTTGTACTCAATAATTTTACATTAAGGATACCCATTCATCACACCTTTATTTAGTTTGAAAAAAGCGCTAAAAGTTCTGGAAGTACTTTTTGTAATAAAAGGGCTTCTTTTGCATCGGTTGTCAGGTCTTTCAACATATTCAGTGTTTTTTGCATGGTTTTGATTCCCTGAATATAGTTAGATATGCCTGAATAATTACCAGCAATCACAAGAATGTTAGCTATGTCCTCAGGTTCTAAACCTTCCATTAATCCCCAATAAATATGTACGGCTAATGTAGGAAACTCACCACGAGCAGCCAAGTGGCTCATAACAGCAATCTCTCTTTCTTTGGGAGACAGCATGTCATTACCATAAAGATCATCCATAACAAAATTTGTCCAACCTTTAGCCTTGGGATACGGTTCAGTGATGGCCTGTTTGATAATAGCATTCATAACATCACGGTCGTATCCTTCTCTCAGCGCTGTGATTTCTTCATGCGTAAGGATTTCAGTAACAGCTGTTTTTGTATTCATAAAACCTCTCTAAGCATTAATTATTTTTGTTGGATCAAAAACATGTCCGACAAGACTTTGAACCTGTCCGCCAGTGAAGTCTATAGTGGCTCCATTAAAAAAGTTTGCCGCTGGTTGCATGAGTAAGCTAATAAAATCTGCCACTTCTTCCAAAGATGATATTCTACCAGCTGGAGTAACTGCTGACACTCGTTTTTTGATTCCTCGCCAATTTTCTTCACCTGTCATTTCTTTTACAGCGGGCGTTTCCACAAGACCAAACTTAAGCAGATTGACTCTATAACCCAAAGGACCCATTTCTAATGCGAGATGCCTAATATAGACATCAAGTGCTGCTTTGGCTGCTGATACCATGCCAAATTCGTTAATGATGCTATCCATGAGCGGATTTGTCAGCCCAAGCAACATCGCACCTGGTGACAATAGGTCTCTAGCCACGAGCCAGTTTGCCCAATAAACAAATGAGTGAGCCATGGATTCAAAGGTTTTTGCAAATTGTTTAGGATGAAAGGATTTATCACCAGTAAAGCGCCCATGCGAAGCATTGGCAATAGAGTGCACAAAAAAAGAAACATTATTATCACCCGCTACAGCATGCAATTCAGCAATACCTTGCTCTACACCTTCTGGGATTCCAGCATCAGCCTTGACTATATGTATCTTTGCATCCATAGCTCTGACATCATTAGCTAGTTTATCTGCTTCGTCTTGATAGTTGCCACGATGCATGGCAAAAATATTGATGCCATGATCTCTTACAAGTGCACGAACTGTAGCAGCACCAATACCTGATGAACATCCAAGAACAACAGCCCATTTATCTTTATATTGTCTTTGTTTTTCTTCCATTGACACCTCATCTTTGTTTATCAATAAGCTCTTGAACTTTTTTGTTTATCTTATCATGAAACGCAAGAAGTTTCTTGTCATCGTTTGGATTTGTAATACCGTGTTTTTTAAAATAAATAGGTTTCCCTATGATCTGACGGATTTTTACAGGAAAAGGAATCGTGAACGGCCACACACCTGTGAGACCAACAGCAAGCCATGCAGGAAATCCCATAGGCAAGCCTAATTTTTTCCCCCATTCATAGCCATTGTTTAAGCCAATGAAAAGATCATCCACTCCTGTGGCACCAACCGGAATAATAGGTAGATCATACTTAATAGCTAGTCGAATATAACCTAGGTGTTTCCCCCAGTCTACTTTGTAACGCGTTTGAAAACTTCTATACCCTTCTCGAGCTCCCCCTGGTGCTGTAATAATATGTTCACCTCGATCTACAGCATTTTCTATTTCTTTCCCATCACCGCAAACAAATCCAATGCCTTTAAAAAAATCTCTTAATACAGGTATTTCATAATAAGAACGATGAATGATACCATGAGGCAAGTAACCCCAAGCCTCAAACATGTTTACAGACATCATGCACAAATCGTAGGCTGTGGGCCTGCCATGATACCCCACAATAAGACAGGAACGAGATTGATCCAAATTATTAAAACCAATTGTTTCAAAACGATGATATTTGATTCTTATTCGCCAGTAATCAAGCCATATTTTTTTATATGATTTTTCAGTTAATACTTTCATACTTTATAAAGAACAGTTCCTGTAGATAAACCAGCTCCAATTCCAGCCATAAGAATACGGTCACCAGATCGAACGTTGCTACCTGTTAACAGTTTATCAAGTCCAGCAGGCATCGAGGCAGATCCAATACTACCAACTGCATTGACAACATTTGGGACCTTTCTACGAGAAATCCCAAGATGCTCAATATACACTTCTAACATACGCCCGTTGGGTTGGTGCAAAACAATCCATTCAATTTCATCAAGAGTTTGCCCCGAAACATCTAGCACCTTGTCGATACATCTTGTTAACCCATCAAGTGTAATTTGAATAAAATCATCACTGGGATTATTAAACTGGAATATTTCACGTTTCCCTGTAAGTCCTCCGTGACCTAAAGTAACGCCATTGATATATTGCGGCATATTCATAAAATGTGATGAAACTATTCCGCATTCTTTGTCTGCTTTTCCTACAATAACAGAAACCGCAACATCACCAAAAACAAGATAGGGTCTAGGATTGCTTTTATCAATGTAGTTTGAAAACAGTTCAACCATCACAATAGCAACAGGCCCAGATCCGGTTGCCACACCACGAGCTGCTATGTCAAAGGCTGTTAAAAATCCTACACAAGCATTGTTGAGATCAAAGCCATCACATGTATCTATGATACCCAGCTTCTCACATATCACATTAAAAGTAGCCGGAACCAAGTAATCACCACCTGTGGAATTCACAAAAATAACGCGACTTAGATCTTTTGCTTCTAGTTTAGCTTTTATTAATGATTCTCTAAGTGATCGTGCCCCAAATTCCGCAAAACTTGTTTCAGGAGGCATCCAGTAACGATTTTGAATGCCAATTTTTTTTTCAAGCTCATCAGCTTCCCGTTCTGGTGCACATTTTTCTATAAGTTCCTTTGTGGAGATTTTTTTCCCGTCAACAAGGCTATGCGTTGCTAGAATTTGAACATTTAGCATATTTTGAAAAAGTAATAATTAAAAGAATAATAATATACATGAGAATTGTTATATGATCAAGTCCAAGGATAAATTGTTCCTTTTCTACACACAAAACCACAGCATTTAGAAGGACTGCTTGTCGTGTATAAGCACCTTTGGATAACAACAACCTCAGAACTCTGACTTCTTACACCTTTTGCATTTCCAGGTTCAGGCTCTTAACTTTTTCCAGAAACAATCTCTGCTCCTGGACAGCAAACCATTCCCATCTGAGCATCCCACTTAAATAAACCATGGGCTCTTGGTAAGATTTACGTTGAAGGATCATTATAAGCTTGAACAGTGCTTATCATCTTTTTTATTCCTCATCACCATCAAGATCCACAGCAACACTTGAATCATGTTTCGTCGTGTCACCCCATAATTCTTTAGGATCAACATACTCATAAGATATTTCTAGCCTTCTCATAATATCTGCAATTTGTGCGTTTGTTGGTTTAAATCTTGCTGTTGTTCTATTACTAAAAGCATTAGCATGACGTGAAACACGCTCTTGTTCTAAATATAGACATTCCTTAAATACAGCTTTAACAGTATCTAGAGATCTCATTTGTTTTGTTGAGGTAATATGAATATGATAATGCGTTTCTGAATGAGCTGGATCGCACATCATCTGGGCCAAACGCAAAAATTGCGACATGATGATTCCTCTTCGGTGAACAACAATATCAGTTTGAAGTCTTTTCGGTCTAACATTGCATTCATGCAACAAATAATCTTCTAAGAAAACACCATCGTCACTTACGTCTATCAATGCCTTTGCCTCAAAAGCAGACAATGTGTGTGCTGGCATAGCAGGCATGTAAGTGCCATCAGGATCGACTACATAATAACCATAGGGTTTTTCAGCAACCTCAGTCCAATAACGTCTATTTGGAAAAGGGTTATAATAAGGTAAATGTTCTATAGCCCAAACCTTGGCAAGAAATTCATAACAAAAACCTCTATATTCTAAATGTATTTTGGATGAAGCATTTTCTCTGACTTCAATAAAGCTGTCATTAATATCTAAAGCGCCCTTAGCTTCCTCATATAGTTTTTTATCAAAGTAATGTCGTAAAAAAGCATCTTGTTTCACGTCATCAATGCTTCTAAAATTTTGAACATTAAAAATATAATGATAGATCGTATCTAATATACGTCTTAGCAAATAGTCTTTTTCTAAAGAAGGTCTCTTATGGTTATTGAGTTGTAAATTATACAATATTTTCCCAATACGTGAACCTGCCTGTACGCGACCAAAGGCTTTCTCTAATAAATATAGACTTTGCATCTGCTGTCTTGTAAACTGATCGGGAATAAGCTCTTGTAAATATCCCGGCACTTTTGTTCTAATTCTTAATGGCCTACTTAAAAAACGATAATATTGACTCATTGTTGCTGTATATAAAAAACCGTGTGGATCACAAAAAAGAGACAAAAAGGTAAGCTCACTTTTTAGGACATCAAAATACTCACCTTTTTCAAGAACACTATCAACAAGTGGGAAAATAAAATCTATGGCATTACAATCAAAACGAATTGTTTGAAAACAAAAATGAAAATAATCAAGAACTTCACTCGCTCGCTCTGTCAATCGCATAACACCATCTGCATCATAAACTAATCTTTTTAATATTTCTGTTTTAAAAATATAATCAATTTGATCAAATTTAAGAATAGCTTCTAGTCTTTCTTTTTGTTCTGCCCTATGAGATAAAAGATTTTTTGCTGCATGACAGTATCTGTTATATTCCTGAATCTCTAAAAGAAGCCGCCCAACAGCCTGGACTGGTGTCATTCCATTTTTTCTACAAGATGAGTACTTTTCAAAATATGAAGAAATATCCTTGCCTGTATAATGACTGTCATGTCTAGCCATCATAGAAAGACATCTCAAAAAAACAATTTGTTCTGAAGACAATTGCGGAGGTTGATCCCAATGAAAGTGTAAATCTGTAACTTTGAATCTTTGTAAAATGCGTTCTTTTTCTGAAATAGATATTTTCTGAGAAAGAAATATGATTTCCATTTCTATTTTATAGTTATTTTCGAAGGCCTTTGAAACATATTGAATTGTTTGTTGCTTTTCATCAAAATCACGAGAAATTCTCTGAAAAGTACGAGCACAACATTTTCTTACAGCCATTAGCTCTTTCAAATCATGCTCATTATAATAACGAGAATAAACCATTGTGAGAATGATATATAATAATTCATTCACAACTTTTTTATCAGGTAACGAGCAACCCCTAGACATATCAACCATAAATTCGCAAAGACGTTCTTTAAGTTCTAATGATATAGTTGCTTTTTCAAGCAAAACACGAAGATTGGGAATAACATCTGGAAGACAATGTAGAAAGCTTAATTCATTAGCTATTTTATAATATGTACGCACATCAGCATCTGAAAAAGCTTGTGCTTGTAATTTAAATTCATCTGAAAAAATAATGGAGCGTCCAATATAGAGAAGATTTTTTTGTCTCTCTCCTGGTGTGCCTCTTTCATAATCTGGTTGCAACAAATCACCAATACTAGCTATATGATCTGACACACCCCAACCTTCAATCACACCACCATATTCAACAATAGGGCTCCATTCATGTTCAGGTACTTCACGTATTGAGTCTGGATTAGAAAAAGGACTTTCAGCAAGCCTTACAGCAATACTTTCAGCAGGCTCACCTGTGCCCATAGCAATCAACTGAGCATCTTGTCTGATACCTCTCTTTTCGTGTTCATCTAATCCTATAAATGCGTCATAATCAGTTGGTCTCACATCACATGTTTGCCACACTTTTCCTGTTTGATCTGAAACATTAAGCGCAAGAGGACCTTGAGTTGAAGCTAAAGGAAATGAAACAGGTGAAGATAATATGTTAGTTAAAAATGTGGCCATTTTTTCTACATATTCTTCACTGTGTATGCCTAAATATTGTATCGATTATTAGTTCGAAAAGTTGCTAAATTCGTATTGTTTTGTGATTTCAACTAGTTGTAGGCAGGCACTGTATTACATCTTTATCTGAGCTCGGGCCATCTTGCGTCTATGATAGATACTCAGCAACAAAACAAAAAATAAATTAATGGCCACAAGATAATTATCCTCGATATCCCCTTTGAGCATGCTCGTGGACTGATTTAACACACACCCACCACCGGAATGACCTTGATTTGACCCTGTCCCGCCACTGCCACCATCACTCGTACCTAATATACTAGCCAGTAAAATAACTTTTGTTTTTTCCTGTCCATCCTGATTAACGGCTGCATAGATATCATCAATCTCGTCCCCATCATAGTCCCCAGTCACAATTGTTTCTCCCAACCCTTCTTCATTCTCTCCATTAATAACAAGAGCCGTATCCAGAGAATATGTCTGTGTTGCTGAGTTCAGAGGACCAAATAAAACAAGAATACGCCCAGCGCCATTAGCGGCATCCGGAAAACCAACCATGAGATCATTAACACCATCACCACTCACATCTGCATGCGTCACAATTGTGCTGAAATCTGTGGTTTCACTACACGTAATGCTGACCTGGGCATCGGCTTCTGAATCATCCTGACCAAAACCTGTATTACCATATTGAATAAAAATACTACAATCCTCCTGAGATCCAAAAAATACATCGTCAATATCATCGGCATTAATATCCGATTTTGCCAAATGTGAAATGGAAACAGGTGATGAAACAAGATAATCAGAATTTCTTGTAGACAAGTTTACCACATCAGGAAAATTAGTATTTGCACTAAAACCACCAAACGTTTCAGCCAAACTCAAGCCTATGAGCTCTCCTGTCAGTGCCAAAGACCCAATATTACTATTTGCTGAAGTGCTATCACTAAAACCAAAAATACTTTCAGAACCACTGCTATTATTAAAGTCTCCAAACACCATGAGGGCAGATGTGAGTCGTTGATTTTTTGCCCCTATAAAAAGTCGCTCCACACTGAGATCTGTGCTATTTAAACCATACACATAACCATAACCAGTTCCTGGTGCCGATACATATAGTTCCATAATATTATCGTTGTCTAAATCACCAAGCTGCACATTAGCGCCAAACAAGCTCCCCGCCTGCGTCCCTGTGGCCACCAGTATCCCGTCACGATCAACAATGTCATCATCATTTAAATCTATGGTTTCTGAACATTTGAGCGTTTTCTTATTAAGTAACACAACCTTCCCTTGATCATTATTGCAATAAGGATCCGCAATGAGCATTCGATTGGCATCAAGATTCAAAAACAGTGCCGGCGCATCAGTTGACGTGTAAACCGTACAAGAATTCCAAAATGATATTTGTTGGACAGTCTCACCCAAATAAGAAGTCGTTTTTTCTGTAACAATGTTATCAGAATTATCCATAGCCACAACCTTGCTATCTATGAGCACAGCATCAACTGTATTAATTTCATTATTAGTCACAAAAACACGTATGGCATCAGATGCAGACTCCAGGCCATCATTCACTGTTATAGTAAACGTCATGGTTGAACCAATAGAGGCAACACTCGGTGTAAAATACATCTCGGCAGTATCCGCATGATACACTGTAACCTCATCACCAGAGCTTTGAGACCATTGATAGGTCAAGGCATCGCCATCACCATCACGAGCCGCTGCTTGGAGATAAATACGATTTCCGGCTATCGCGTGCTGATCCGGTCCAGCTGAAACTGTGGGGGCTTCATTAGTTGTCTCAGAACCACTGCTCGAAATCGTAATGCTCACTGTCCCTGAGGAGCTTGTTGCTGTACCATCACTCACTTTAAACTTAAAGGTATCTGATCCCACATAATTGTTATCTGGCGTGTATACCAAAGTACCTTTTGAAGAACTTAAAGAACTAATCGTTCCATGTTTTGGTTGTGTTGTGATGCTATACGTAAGAGAGGTGTTGTCAATATCAGAAGCCTGTAATGTAATAGTCACAGCGGTATTCTGAGTTGTGGTAACCGAATCGTTCTGAACTTGCGGGGTATCATTGGTAGCTGTTATAGAAAGTAAAACTGTTGCTGTATTGCTATCCGCAGACCCATCACTTACTTTAAAAGTAAACGTATCTGATCCCGTGTAATTTGCTGTTGGGGTAAACACAACAGAACCAGTTTCCTGATCAAGAGAAGATAAGCTGCCATGAGATGGTTGTGTGATGATTGTATATGCAAGGCTATCA
Source organism: bacterium (assembly GCA_018812345.1). Lineage (GTDB taxonomy): Bacteria > UBA10199 > UBA10199 > UBA10199 > JADGCS01 > JAHJDR01. The sequence goes on from JAHJDR010000274.1 coordinate 13,245, forward strand.
TCATTAGCATCGACCGCAACAAGATTAATTGTTTTTGCTGTATCTTCAGTGGTTGAGGCTATTTGCGCACTGCTCGCAGGAACGGCATTGAGCACAGTAAAGGCTGTTGAAAATTCTGAAGTCCCATCGCTGTCATCCGTTGTGGTGGCAACATATTTTGTGCCCGCTGTTTTGTGCGCAGGAACAGTAATGCTCCATTCACCTGATCCATTAGCCTGAGCTTCATGTAAATATATTTTTCCCTCCTCATCATTATCGTCTGCTACAAAAAGCTGTATCGTTTCATCAGCCCCTGCTGTTCCGCTAACAATAAAATCTTCTCCCTCTGCAGCCTGGTCCTCAATCTCAGGACTTAAGATGTCATTGTTGGCACCATCACCTACCAGAAAAATGCCCTCATTTTGATTTTCATAAATAGAATTTCTTAAGAGCTTGTTACCATCAGAAGCTGCTTTGGCAATTTTAACACCATATTCACCTGCGGCATCACCATTATAAGCAATGATATTGGCTTCACTGGCTGTATCACCACCAATGATGTTGTCGCTTCCACCATTATAAATAAAGGTAATGCCATCTCCAGAATTACCCAGATCAGACAGACCATCAGCAGCCACACCAATCTTGTTACCCGCTATAGTGTTTTCAGAGCCAGCAGCTATGGCAATGCCATTTGTGTTCCCAGAAAGAACGTTGCCCTCAATCTCATCATTTTCTCCATCACCATCAGTTCCAATCAAGACATTTGAACAAGATGTTCCCCCATCCCATTGTCCTAATTGAATAGCGCGAAGGTTTGGCAGTGCCGTTGTGCCTGTGATGTCAGTACCAATGTAATTACCAGCAATCGTAACATCATTTGTACCACCTTCGACAACCACCCCAAATCCAGTATTTCCAGAAATAATATTTCGCTCTTCCTCATCACCCACACCATCACCGTTTGTTCCAATACGATATTCTGAACCACCATAAAGTCGGACACCATAAGATGAATCAAGCGCTATGGTTCCACTGGAAGTAGGGCCAATTATATTTCCCGCTATAACATGTCCTGTCCCTTCCAAGTATACATTATACAAATTACCAGAAATAACATTGCCTTCGTCAGCATCACCGTTGCCATCACCATTAGTCCCAATGATCCAGTTTGATGTTGTGGCCGCTAGCTGTATCCCGCGATCCTGGCCGAGGTCTGTTGTGCCATCAGCACCAACACCAATATAATTTCCGGCAACAACAACCCCTGTACTCGTAATCCCCCCAAATATTCCACGTTGTGACGCACCGGCATTTCCAGAAATAATGTTACGTTCCAGAGCATCACTGGAACCATCTCCATTTGTGCCGATCGTGTTATTGCTCCCTGTAATAGACATTCCGCTTGTATCATTTTTCAGAGCGGCATTTCCTGTTCGGTCCACACCTATATAGTTACCAGCAACTGTGTTGTTATTAGAAGCCAGCACAAGGCCTGCTGTTGTGTTTCCTGAAATGAGATTGCCTTCTGCTGCGTCATAGGTGCCATCACCATTTGTGCCAATCACGTTGGTATTTGACCCTGACAGGATATAAATCCCTTGCGTGCTATTGCCCAGATCAACCAGACCTGTTTTATTTGTTCCAATAAAATTACCTGCCACAGTATTAAGACCAACGGCATTAAGATTGATGCCAGTATTGACATTGGACGAAATTAGATTTCGCTCATTTGCATCTTCTGTGCCATCCCCATCAGTACCCAGTATATTGCCCTGACTATTACCTGCTGTTCTTATGCCGTAACTACCATTGCCATGACCTGTTTCACCAGTCACATCCACACCAATAAAACACCCCTGGATTTTGTTATTCTGACCGTTATAAATATAAATCCCATTGGTAGCAAAATCTTGAATCACCAGACCTTGAACTTTATTGTTGTTTGATGCCAGATAAATCCCATTAGCGGCACCAGCTAAAGTTCCATCAAGTACAATTTTCAATGCACTATTAAGGGCATTGGGAAAATCATTTGTATTGGCAATCGCACCTGTTTGTGAAAAACCATTCAGAAATACATTTCCTTGCGTAAGAGCTGGCAGAGCACTGGCTGGCTCGATTGTGCACACACCCGTTTCAGCTACGCAACCAGCATCTGTTTCGGCATCAATAGCAAAGGCTATTTCATCTCCACTCACAACGGCATTGATGGCCTCACGTAAAGAGCAGTCCGCATCACACGTGCCATCATTAGTATCTGCCGTTTTTGTAACAGTGCGCACAGCAGCAAAAACAGGTGTTGCTGTTGTTAAAAAAAGACAAAGTATAATAAAGAATGTTATGATTTGCGCCTTATTACAGATACACAACCCCCTTTGATCTGTAAGTTTAGATGATGCAAAAACAATACCAATTAGGGGGCTATGACAACAGGTTACAGAAGGAGACTTTGCTATACAAACCTGACTGCTTTATTATTATATAAGGATAAAGTTGCCTGACATCATGTGCACACTAGGTAATTTCTTCCCGTACCGTATGGTCGTATGAGGTCACCCATTAGCTGTTCGAGTCAACTAGAAAAAAACACTCCGATGGAACTATAAAATACTCGAAAATAAACATGAAATATTATATAAACTTCTAGCTTTAATCTTTATTTATGGGGGTCACAATGCATAACAATCCATCAAAATTCATTTATTTGTTTTTTATTTTATTATCCTTGGGCCTTCTTTCTTGTGGGTCAGGCACAACAACGAGTTCATCAACTTCTGGCAATGCCTTTCCTACAAGCTTTGCTATTGCCTCACCAACTGCCAGTGGAAGTGTTGATGCATCAATCAATGACGGACTTAACCTCTCTGCAAGTGTTGTCCCAACAGATACATTTCTTTCAAAAGCATCTGTTTTTAGCACAATTTTAGCAGCAGCATCTTCATCTGTTTGCAAGATTACTTTACCAGATTTATCAGATACAATAACAGACCCTGACTGCTATGGACCTGCCCTTGACTATGAAGATCACCCTGACGGAAGCCCTGTTGATGGTCAATTGCCAATAGGTGATTTAGGTATTTGGACTTCTACGGAAACGGGAAATGAGGCTTGTACAGCAGCAAAAATTAATACTCTGATGGCCGAAGCAGGTATCAGTGCTGATTTTGTCATGCTGCTCGCTGCGAGTATGCGTTGCGTGATGAAAACAAGCTCTACAACGGTTCCCTTGCCCTCAACAGTTGGTTCTGCAACAGACATGACAACAGACGTTAATACAGCGATTCAAGTAAACAATCCTAACACCACTGTTGATCTAGCCACAATAACAAAAGAAACAAGCATTACAGACGGCGGTACCTCTTATGATGTTTATAGCTATGCCATGACAACAACAATCACAGATGGTGCTGATACCATTACTGTTGAATCAAATGTAAGACATATGGATATGTCATCAACAGAATATAAAGGTAGAATATGGGCTGAAATGTCAGGTTCAGGATTAGGAGGCGATACAGAAGCTTTTGTGATTAATTATCATAAAGAGTCTAACACTTCTATGTTAGCAAAATTTGAATCAGCTGTTTATCAATCGGCTACGGCATCAACAGTCATTTTTGATTCTGATGATAATCTTGATGTTACTGGCGATTGGACAAACACGTACGTGCAATCCATTGCTAATCTAGACCCATCAAATGGTATCGGAGATTTTTCTTATGCCTGGCAAGCGGGCAATGGGGATGATAAAGCCAGAATTTTTAATGCTGTCACGAGCGCAACAACAGGTTGTGGTTTTTTTGGTTATGGTGATTCTTTTGATGTCGCAGGCGGTACAAAGAGTGATAATGTTATTGATGGTTTTATTTGCAACTGGGCAGGTCCCAATAATGACCACTCAATGACTACAACAGCTGGCAAAGCACAAAAACAGTGCATGACCGTTAACGCAACAACAGGAATTTTCGAGGTTGATACTTCAAATGAAAACATAACCTATAGGCCCACTGTCTCTTGTGACAGCGCTGGGTAAAGGTAAAGGGGTCAAACCTTTACTTTCTATTTTTAATTTGTTAATAGTGTTTTTATGACAAGACCTTTGCGTATTGAATATGATGGGGCATGGTATCATGTAATGAATCGTGGATGGGAGAGACGAAAAACATTTCTTTGTGACTCCCATTACAATTATTTTTTTTCTTTACTAAAAGAGATTACGAATATTTATGGTATAGAAATTCATGCTTATTCTCTCATGCCTAATCACTATCATTTGCTTATACACACACCAAAGGCAGGATTGTCCTTACCCATGAAATACCTAAATGGTGTCTATACGCAATATTATAATAGATTAACAAAAAGAGATGGTCCTCTGTTTAAAGGACGATATAAGGCTATTTTAGTTGATAGTAATGACTATTTAACAGAGCTTATTCGCTATATTCATCAAAACCCTGTTAAGGCAATGTTAAGCAAAAAAGCAGAAGACCATAAGTGGACAAGTCATAGATTATATCTAAAAGAAGCCAAAAATCATTGGCTAAACACAAATGCCATATTACAGGAATTTGGAAAGCAAAAAAGCAACGCAAGAAAGAACTTTGATGAATTTGTAAAAAGTAAAATTGATCAAGGCACATTGAATGAAATTGAGACTCACAAGTATTCAATAATTGGAGGTGACTTTTTTAAGCAATGGGTAAATGCCAATTTTATAGAGAATAAAACATTTACAGATAGTGAAATAACAAAGAAAACCAAAAAAATAAAAAGCAATAAAAGCCCCATGCAAATATTGAATAATCTGGCTTTTTGTTATGACACAAGTGTTGCAGAGATACGGCAAGGGGTTTCCGGCAAAGAAAATGAACCCAGGTCCTTGGCCATCTACTTTCTAAGAAATCACAAAGGTTATAGTCTAAAACAAATCACTAGAGCTATTTCGGCCAAAAACGAGAATAGTGTGGCTCAAGCATTATACAAAATCAAAGGCAAACTAGCCAATGATAAGGTTTTTAGAAAAAGAGTGAGCGTTATTGAGCACTCTGTAATGGGGTAAAAATAAAAACTAAAGGTTTGACCCCTTTCCACTAAAGGTTTGACCCCTTTCCATTTATCTTCCTAGAAAAGGTATAAAGCACAGGTACGAGGATGAGGGTAATGAATGTGGCGAAGACTAGGCCCCAGCTCATGGCTAGTACCATGGGCACAAGAAATGGCTCTGATCCACCAAAACCATAGGCTGTTGGCAGCAAACCTAAGACTGTTGTGATGGTTGTGAGAAGCACAGGTCTTAAGCGCGTTTTTGCGCCCTCAACAATCATATCAATATCTACCCGCTGATATTTCTCCCGCAAATCATTGAGATATGTGGTCATGACCAGCGAATCATTCACCACAACGCCAATCAAACCCAAAGTACCTATGAGCCCAATAAAACTAAAGGGTAAGTTATGAAACGCAAAGGCCACCAGCACACCCACAAAACCAAAAGGTATGGCAATCATGATGAGAAAGGGTTGAGAATAAGAATTAAGAAGAAGCACAAGGATAAAATAAATCCCAATTAACCCCACACAAAACGCCATGACAAAGTTTTTCATGCTTTCCATGGTTTGCTTTTCCTCACCTCCAAAAACCATGCTAATTCCAGGTGTCTTGGATATTTTGTTAGCAAACTTATTTTTTAGGTCTTTATTAATTTGCGCCGCTGTTACGAGCTCCGCATTAACCTGCCCTTTAATGGTAATGGCTTTTTTCCCATCAAAATGCGTGATGGTTTGATCAGTATACCCTTCTTCAAAAGTAGCAAAGGTTCCAATTTCAATGAGTGCATTCTGATTGTTGAGAATTTGAATCTTTTTCAAGATATCCTCACCATGACGTTGATCTTCAGAAAGCATCACGCGAAAATCTACTTCTTCACCGGAACGACGCACAGAGGTAGCCACCAGGCCATCATAGGCTACACGGATAGCACTGGCGACATCTACAGCTGTTATCCCAACACGCGCCATGTAATCATAATTGAGTTTAATCTGAACTTCTTTTTTCCCCACGCGATTGGTTGTCTCCAAATAATACACACCTTTTTGTTCTTTTAAAAAGGTCATGATCTCCTTTTCATACTGTTCACAAAGCGCGAAATTATCTGATACAAGGTTCACAGTAATCGGTGCGCCCACAGGAGGGCCATCTTGCATCTCTCGCACATCAAACTTAGTGAACTTCTTTTTCATGTCTTTAAATTGTACCTTGAGCTCCTCAATCAACTGTTCACTTCGAATATCGCGTTGTGACGCCGGGTGCAGAAAGATAGAAATCAGCGCCCAATTAGAATGCAAGGCGGGATCAGAAGCGGCTTCATCTGTTCTGTGTTCACCCACCATGGTCTTGTAATTAATCATGAGTTCATCTGGTATTTCATGCACAACTTTTTCCACTTCCTTTACCCTATGAGACATTTCTTCTAATGATATGCCTTCCTCTGCTTCCATGACTATGAAAAACAAATCAAAATCTTCTGTGGGAAAGAGTTCAAATCGGCTAACTTTCGTAAAACCATAACCAACCATAATAGCTACAGCAAAGAAAACAACGACAGTTATAGTACGATGATGGAGAAAATGACTGAGCAAGCTTCCATAATGCTCTTTAAGCGTATTCATGAATTTTTGTTGCGCACTTTGTTTCACACTCTTTCGATAACTTAAGTGACAAGGTAAAAGCGTAACAGATTCAAATAAACTCATACCCAAAGTAAGAATCACAATGGTTGGAATGGCCACAATAAAGGAGCCCAAAATCCCACTCATAAAATAAATAGGCACAAAACAAATAATAGTCGTGAGAATGGTCGTGAGCACAGGTTTAGCCACCTCTTTAGTCCCCACAATAGCGGCCTCTTTAAAATCCATGCCATTTTCCTGATGCCTATTAATATTCTCTGCTATCACAATCGCATCATCTACCAACATCCCCAAGACCATAATCAATGTAATGAGCGTGACTTGGTTTGTGGTAATATCAAATAAAGGAAAGAATATATACGCACCCAGAATGGACACAGGAATTCCAAGCCCCACCCACACCGCTGTGTGAAAGTTAAGAAATAGAAACAGGGCAATAATCACCAGCACAAACCCAATAAAGGCATTGTTGCGTACAATCTTGAGAAGTGAGTTTGTATAATACGTGTAATCAACAACCTTCACGATCTCAACACCCTTGTCTTTGTAATTTTCTTGATAGGCTTTAACCACTTCATCAATTTTTTTACTCAAATCAATAACATCTGTTGTCCCACGGCGTTTCACAATGAGATTTAAACTATTGCGCCCATTGGTGCGACTAATGGTCGTGGGTTTTTCATAACTCACATCCACAAGCGCCACATCATTGACCAGCACATGCTTGCCACTAAAATTACTTCGGATGATCACATCACCCACATCTTCCAGATTTTCAAATTCAGAGAGGGTCACAATTTTTTTCTCATCCACAAAGGACTCTAGAGTTCCACCTGATTGTTTCACATTATGAGCTTGAATGGCATTGATCATTTCCGCAAATGACACATAGCTGTCTTTCATTTTTGCTATATCTGCTAATATTTTTACTTCACGTTTACGATAACCCACTTTATCAATAGCCCCGACCTTGCCCACACTTTTAATCTCAGATTCCATATCTTTGGCAATATCACGTATCAATGCCTCTTGCGTTTCATCACCCATAATGGCCACTTCCAGAATAGGAAAATCAGTTGATTTGATTTCGTTAATAAGTGGTCGATCTTCTACTTGTTCCGGAAAATTGGTAACCCGATCTACAGCCGCCCTAATATCATCTTTAATCTGAAACGTATCATCAGAATCAGCATCCAATTGTAGAAAAATAAACGACATGCCCTCTGCAGAAAAACTGGTCATCTCATCAATCCCATCAACTTCCTCCAACTCATCTTCAAGAAGATCTGTCACATTAATTTCTACATCCTCGGGAGAAGCCCCTGGGTAAAATGTAAAAATGGTCACCAAATTAAAATTCACATTTGGAGAATCTTGTCGTGGTAAGCGATAAATCGACATAGCCCCAGCAATGATGAAGAAAACAAGGAGCAGATTGCACAGTTTACGACGTTCGACGAAATATTTTACAAAGTTCATGGTTTAGTTTTCCGGTTTCCGTTTTCCGGTTTCCGTTGACACCAACAGAATGAAAAACATTTTTTTAATGATATGTTTTATAAGAATATTTTTAAGAAAAAATCACTGCTTTTTTTAGGGATTTGCGGATTCTTGTGGTGTATTGCGCAGAGACTCACTTGTCGGCATGGCCTGTCCCTTTTCCCGGTAGTATCTTTGAATGAGAGGAACATGCCTTAAATACTTATCGAATGTATCTACATACCCATCTTCTTGCAAGGCTGTATTCGCATACTGATCATCTATTTCTTTATTCCTGCCCTGATAATATTCAAATGCGGGCGTTACCAAAGCACCCCCATCAACCCATTTTGTATGCACACCATGTGAACCAACAGCCACATCTGTCTTTTCGATAGACCCAATCCAAACACGACCGTAATCATCTTTAAAAAACAAATACCGCAAACTCCCATCACGTGAGGTAAAGGCTTCACCGTGGACATGACCATACATGGGCACATCTATATCAAAACCATAATCTGGTTTTGTAAAATCAGCAGGTTCTAAATTGCTATTTGCTGTAGCTCCTGGGTAAACTGTTCTGGGATCAGGTTGTTTGCGACCTTTTTGTGGAAAACAATTAGGATCTAGCATTTCTGGTAATTGACTCACATCCATAACAAAGGTCATATCTGGCACATGCCCTTCTGAAAGTGGCATATCTATACCAAAGGCTCGTGCTGTGCCTGCAAATACATTATTAACATCTTCAGGCGTTGCCTCTAAAGCATAGCCTTCTTCTTTTTGAGCATTTAAGGCTTCATAAAGAGCATGCTGAGCAGATATGGGCAACATCACAGAGTCTGATGTGTACCCTTTTCCATACCAACCAGGTTTATCGAGCATAGCATTGCGTGTGTAGTGTGTCAGCACACGCCACCCTACATGGGATTTGCTCTTATAAAAGGACCGCACTGCCCACGAGCCATCATCCATCTTTACATAGGCAATAGTACCCACACGTCCATCATCATCTATAGTAAACATTTTAGAAATCCAGGCCTCTCGCCCTTCAATGTCCAGCTGTGTTCTGGGGGTGATCCCCATTTCTTGCAGTGTCTCAAAAGTGAGTTTTTCTCCGTTAGGCATTTTAGCTTTTTCTGTGAAATGAACATTACCCGCATGGATATCAGCTCTTTGCTCAGGGTTTAAGGTTAACGTTGTTGAAGCTGTGGGTGATAAGCGAAAAAATTGCGTCGTTTCTGCGTCAGATTGGCTTGTCGCAGGAATGACTGTTTGTTGTTGTCCGCTGACCACTGGTTCTGTTGTAGTAGCTGCCAATACTGACTCTAATGTTTTTTTATTCGACAGATGAGTTGGTAAGGCAAAACGCATATCTTCAAGCACCATTTGATCACCGGGACTAACAGCCAACCATTCACCATCCATGTCCAGTTTTTGTCCCCTTTGGATACATTCACCGTGCTCATACGTGATCATACCCTGCTTGGTCATGATAATAATTCCGGATTGTTCTGCAGGATTATGAACATAGAGTTGCCCACTCACAAAGGTAAAATAAAGACGCCCATTATCAAATGTGAGTGTGTCACCCTCTGGCAACTCTCGTAATTGATTGAGGAGCTGCTCTTGTTTATATGTATTGATAGCCTGCTCATCTTGATAAATATATTTTGGGTCCATCATAAGACTTAATCCCGCATCAGCAACAACAATAACACGCCCATTGAAAACACCATCAACTCTAAACGCACCAAAGCTTTCATAACCTTCTACAAAAACACGATCACCTTCTTTGTAAGTTTGTTGCTTTGTCTGTGCTGCAGGCGCCCTTAGCTCTGGATCGCTCTCAAGCTCTGTAAGCGCTGTTGTACGATTGGTTTGAAAACGTGTGCGCGCTTCCTCTGAAATAAGCGCTTCTTGACTAAAACTAACAACTACTTCTCCCTGCGTATCATAGTGCAAACACGCCCAATGAGTTTCACCTGTGTTTGAGTCATGTTGAAAAATATAATGCTCAGTCAAACCCTCTTGCATGAAACGCAGAATATCATCAGCAGAAGGTTCAACTGTATATCCATCTCCCACAGGATGGGCATGACCACGATACACCCAGCCCTCATCACGATCAAATGCGTTTTGAGCTTCATTGGTTTGCGTTTGCGTTTCCGTTTCAATACCAACATCAGCATCATCTGACATGGCTAAAACATCACTGCCTGTGTCTGCTCGTCCTTGATCACCCGAAAGAACGCGAATCTCACCTGTATTCACATTTTGCCACACCTCAAATTCTGTATCTAAACCTTGCGCAGCTTGACGCGTTTGTTGATTGAACCCAGCTACAATGCGTGGGTTTGTGGCAAATTGCACAGCACCCTCGATTTGTGCCTCAGTAGCCACCCCTTCTATGGTTTGATCAACAACAATCGCTTGATCTTGCCCAACAACACCTCCTCGACGATAAAAAATTAAACCACCTTTGGGTGTCCGCACAGCTTCCACAGATTTACGCCCCTTCCAATCTGTCACAGAAGGTGAACTTTGATATTCAGAATCCAAGAAATGATTGTGCACAGGAATACATAATCCTTCAGGCTTATACTGCGAATCATGAAGTGGATTAAAAGCTTCAAACCCGATGACCTCTTGAACAAAGGGATTTGAAGGTTTATCAAGAGAATCAATCTGAGACTCACCTATTCTTTTATCAGCGATTTCTTTACCATGAGTTCTTGCTAGTTGATCACGACGATATTCAACAGATTCTGACAACGATGCCTTTGGTAAGAAATCCACAATTATGAGCACACCATCACGCATTTCCGTAACAAAAAAACCTTTTACTTCTGTTGTCACATTATGGCTTTGCTGTAAAACCCACGCATCGAATTTTGCCAGCACCCATGTGGGCATAAAATAAGTTTGTGGATTCCCTTGGGCATCTTGGAAAACAGCTTCCGTACCATGCTGATCAAAATCAGCAGGACGCTCAGAATAGTTTTCGATAAAAGCAATGACTTCAGCTTTTGAAGCATTCACGCGCCTAAAATGACCACCCTGTTCAATAGGTGCTTGCAAGGATGTAATAAACTCATGCGTTTGTTCTGTAAATGTTTGCAGCTCTGTCTTGATTTCGGCTGCTGTAATGGGATTTATCACACGTAAAGATGTGCCTTTGCCTATAGTTGGTGTCGCTGACAAAGACGCTGATGAAGATCTTTGATAATATTTAGCGGCTGCCTGCCAAAAATTATTCTGATAGGCTTGATCCCAACTAGCAACAGTTTTTTGAACATGCGTAAACTCTTCACCCAAAACCTGTGCACAAATCTCTTGTGCTTGTTCAAGAGATAATTCTGGAGATTCTGTCTTAACCAAAACTCCTTTAGCAACATCAACGGTGCAGGAAATATCTTGTCCTGTTTTGGCATCATGCACAGTAAGCTGCACTTGAGTCACACCTGAATCACCAAAAACTTCTTTTACAGCTTGAGTAAAAAACTCTCCTCTAAAACTCGTGATATCATCAACCTGAATGCCCACATCAACAGTATCTTGTTCAGGCTGCATATGACCATGTAGAAACTCAAGATGCGAACGGTAGTCTTCCTGAGCCTCTTCTGTTGGTTCTAAACTAATATCAGTGTAGACACTACTGTCTGAGCTAAGTGTTCCATCCAAAGCATAAGAATGCCTTCCCGCCTTATCATAATGAATCACTTGTCCTGTTTGAGGATCAACAAGAAGACAATGTGAACACGTATTATCAGTTCGAATAAATTTCTTACTAACATGCAAACCTAATTCTTCACATTGTTCTTGAAGATTAGAGGAATACTCATGACCAGCAGCTTCTAGCAAAAAAACCTGTATGGGTTCACTGTTATTAAAATGTTCTAGCATGCTAAAAATGAACGGGTCTGCATCGGCATCCATGTGTATATGGGTCATGGCACATTTATTGCCTTGAACCATTATAATCCCCCTACAATTCATGTAGCCATAGGAATAAAGAGCTCGGTTAGAGGCCAGAACGGTTTCAACACTTGGTGTATCACCGGCTATAACAATATCAGCACCCACTCGTTCTGCATCAGCTTCACAAAGACCTCTGATTTCAAGTTCTGTTTCATGGTTAAATGTTGTTGGCGTTGCCTGCTGGGCCACATAATCACTTCCAGAAACCCATTCACCTGTCGTTCCATCTAAAACCTCCACATATTCGGCCAAATTAGAATCAAAAACATGATCTAATATGATAGCATTCCCAGCTGCTTGAGCCCCTAAATCATTTTCCAAAACACCCATTCTTCTCATGTCTTCAAGACTAACTCTAAAATAGACATGGTCATCCCCACTATAGACATTATTCTGGTCTGCATCGAACCAATAAGTCCTTCCAGCCAAATTAGGTTGATCCCAATGGGCCACAGTTCTTGTCCTGTAGAAATAGTGATTGTCATCATAGTCAACTAAAGGAGCTAATAATGCTTGTACATTTTTATAACGCATTAATAGTTCATAAGCATATTCCTCATCTCCATTTTGGGCTATTTCATGTGTACGTTTGTGATAGTTTTGAAGAACTAAATCATAAACAGTTTGTCTCTGTTCCCTTGTTAAATCAGATTGTGTTAAGGTCTGTCTTAAAGCATATACTTTACCTAAAGCAGTAAACAGGCCAGCAAATTCAGTCGATAAGGTTCTAGAAGCATGCCCATCCCAAATGGTCATGGATTGGGTTTCTTGATCTATGGCTATTATCGTATACTCTTGAACAGAGCTCATAGAAGTGTAATGAACCTTGTCTCCCACCTGTAAAACAGAAGGTGCGGAACTACTGCGAGACAGAGAATTCAGAAATGATAAATATTCTGCCACTTCTTGTCTCACAACAGGATCAGAAATGCTGTCTAAACTACTGTCACTTACTCCAGAAGTTTCTCTAGAAGAAGCTGCTACAGCTTCTTCTACGACTGTATCTTGATCCGCTGGATTAGCAGCTGCTGCCCGAAAAGTTGGTGGCACATGTGTGTCTTGTGAAGCAGGATTTTCTAAAGACACATCTTCTGAAAAAGCTATATGAAAGGCAAGGCCTTGCTCTCCACCTAGCATGGTTGCAGAGATCACAGACTCACCATCTACCTCTGTCACAGTGGCAAAAAATCCTCGCAAGCGTAGTTGGCTCACTAGCTCTTGAGGATCAGAACCTTTCACCGCATTAAAAACATGATAAGACTTAATACTTGGATCATAAACAAGTCCCAATTGCTCTAAAGAACCCCGCCCTGTCATGGCTTCACGAATACCAATGGGTGTCCGACTCGGTGAATACGTTTGCACAACGCGACTTGTCTCACCCTCTACTTCAGACACAGATTCAATGGTTACCGTGATCGTCCCATCAGGCCCAACATGAATATCGTGGGTTTCTCCCTTTTTCTTGGCTGCTATTGCGCGTTCTTCCAACCCCTCAACAAGATCAGCATCATATTCAGCGGTATAATCATACCAGAGATGAACAGTACCATCTGCATCAGTAGCCCCAAAGTTCACTGTAGGAAAAGCGGCATTGGTCACGCTAATGCAATTTAATAAAATGGTTAATTTCCCTAAGACAGTATTATATCTTTCCGCTCCATTCTCAATCAGCTCTTGAATATACTCACTCACAACTTCAAAGAGATATTTTTTTAATCGTGTATCAATTTGCCCTGTTCCAAATAATTTATCGATGGGTGCCCCACAGTGATACAGTATTTGGCCAACAGCCTTCTGCAAGGGATCACCAGAAGCGAGTAACCGCGGTACAAGTCGTCCTGCTATTTGACTACCGCCATACATAAAAAGAAACTGTGAAGCAGCTGAAGCGAGCCACTGTTTGCCATAGGTCTGTGCTAACTCCCCTCCTGTCATATCACCGTCAACCCATTGTTCAAAACTTGATTCTAATCCTGTATCAAAATATTTTCCAGAAGCACCTAACCCCACTTCTTGTCCAACCAAACCACCAGCAGCACCAATAGAACTCATGAAAAGAGCACCTGTAACTGTCAATGTGCCCTCAGCGGACATAATGATCAAACCAATGCCTGCAGCAAGATATGGCACAAGCATCATTGCTGTCACAGCCCCCACAACAGCACAAAAGATAATAAGACCTTCTGTTGACGCCCAACGCTCAAAGGTATCTGGCGAAAACTTTTTATCCTTAACTTGCGCTATAAGTTTTTCAATATATCTATTACTAATAAGTTGTTCTATCTTATCTATATAAGCTGAAAGTTGCTTGAGTTTTATATCCAACTCATTACCATCATACTTACATGCTATTAGCTTTTGTAAGGCTTGTATGCTTTGACGACCTGATTCAAGCGCTGGAAGAAGTTCATGTTTGGTCGAGAGCCAATAAACTTCAAAGCCCTGTGCTTCATCACGTTCTTGAGATCCCGGTTTTTTAGGACCCATAACCCAAGTTTTCAAACTTTCAACAGCTCCTATAGAGGCATGTGATGTGGCTGCTGTTTGAAAAAACTGTTGCACTGGTTGCAATTGCAACATCACATCATTGCCAAGTTCCTGAATTTTTGTAAAATGAGGGTTGGCATTTATGGCCCGCTCTAAATCCTGATATTCTTGATCCATGTTTTCATCTTCAATTAGCTGACCATTTGTCGTCACACGTTCACGAAGAACTGTTGTACCGGCGGGATTATAATTACGAATAACATACTCACCATCGCTATTTTCTTGAACAAAAACCCATCCATCCATGCCAGACGGAGCCCCCACTTGCACAGGCATCCACCCCGTTGGTGGGTGTCGCACAAGTTCAGGCACACTTTCTGGTTCACTCAGATTATCAAGATCGACATAAAGAGGTCCTCCAGAATATATATAGGCTTGATCATCTTCACCAATGCCAGACATAGCTCTTTCTATAGCATCAATTATACCTTTAGGTTTAGACTTGGCATTAAAATTAGCAACAGCAGTAGTCAGTGCATCTTGAAAGAGGCCTTTAAGAACCAATTGTTCTACAGAACCGTCTTCTAAAGTATCTGCTCTCTCTTGACGCAAACGTTTAACTCTTGCTTCAAGATGTCCTGGTATTGATTCTGGTTGATCTCCTAACTTTATCAGAAACTCATTGATTTGATTCTCATCGGCACCCATGCGTTTAAGAACAAAGTACTGCTTAGCATGAATTTCTTTTTGAATGAGATTCATCTCTGAAGTGATATCCTGAGCTCCCACAACGTACGAACGTCGTGTATCGAGTTTTTTTCTGAGCTCACTAGTCTTTTGTGCTACCTGAATACCAGTATGCTCATCAAAAGGATCATACCAACTGCCATTTTGTGAACTCAGATAATTTATGTCACTTGTTAAAACCGCAATCTCTTCATCACAACGCTCTATTTCTTCTTGTCTGAGCATATATTGACTGAGAAAGTCTTCTCGATCGCTGACTAGATTTTTAATCTGATACTGATTACCAATGGCATCTAATTGATCATAAGTTTTATCCACATAATCTGTTTTGCCAAGAGCAATGAGTTCATATAATCCCGTGTACATGATATTTTCGACATCAAGTGTCGTGTATCCATATTGTGTCATGAGCAAAGTGATGATACGTCCCAAATATTTCACTTTGTCTTTTAAGTCCGTTTGCATCTGTGGACTTGAAGGATTATCAAGCAGATCTAAAGGTAAGCGCTCACTCTCTGACATTTGTGTGTAAGACTCATAAATCAATACGCATGTTTGTATGGGAATATGAATGCCTTTGGGCAAATACCCTTGAGGTTCCGGGGTTAGCATCTTTTGAAACTCTAAAGGCACATCATGCCACAATAAATTAAAATCGCGTTCATGGAGCTGATTAAGCCTTGTTTCCACTTCACTACGTGTTTGCGCGCCCAAAACATCATCAACACTACTAGCAAACCGCATGTCACGAATACCCACACCCGAACCGGGATTATCCACAACAGTTCCATGACCACCCCAGGGCTGGGCTTCAGGCAAATCAAATTCCTGCGGCTCGAGCGGGCCTTGCAATTCATCCAGATCATCGAGATCAGGGACGTGGATTGGGATATTAGGATTTATGGGTCCGGTTACTCCGATAATATTCCCCTTTCATCTTAAAATTTCTAGGCGCACAAATCACACCTATCTGTATGAAATCATGCAATATTCAAGCCAATTTGAGAGGGATGTTAAGAAAAATTAAGATAAGTATATCAATGAGTTATGGAGTCATATAATATTAGGATTATCAAAATGAAGGGATATTTGACATTATATAAGTGTCATTATCAGGATGAGAAAGCTATTCGCTAATATATTCGCTAATATATGATATAGTAATCGTTGTTTTTGTACAATTTATATGTTAATATTGTACAAGAAAAGGAGCTGTTATGGCCGTTGCAAATTATGACTTACCTGAAAACATTCTTGATATGGTTCGTAAAATATCTGGCGTTAAAACAAAAAGAGAAGCTATCATTATTGCTTTAAAAGAATATTTAAGAAAAAATAAAATACAAAAACTGATTGAATCACAAGGAAAGGTTTCTCTTAATTGGACACATAAATCACTAAGGGCTTATCGTGGATAAATTTATAGTAGACACTTCTGTATGGATTGATTTTTTTCATGACAAGCTAAAAGAATCTATCTGTCAAAACTTGATTATAGGCATAGAAAATGAACAAGCTGTTATCACAGATATCATTATGCATGAACTTGTTATGGGCACACAAACAAAAAAACAATTCAAGCACATGATAGATTTATTTTCCCCTATGACAAAATTAAGGATTTCAGACGATGAGCAAGAAAACTATAATGAATTTTCTTGGAAGACTTTTCGTAAAGGATTACCAGGAAAATATACGGATCTCACTATTGCGTATTTATCAAGCAAGTATAAGTATCCTGTTTTGAGTTTTGATCAATACTTTTATAAACTAGCTAAATCTGGATTCATAAAAGTCATTAACCTATAATTCATTTCTTCTTATTGTACTATATTTCTTAAGTCAGCTATAAGCTTATCTTGTTCAGTATTTTGTTTCTTTAAATCGATTACGTATAAAGTTAATTCTTCAATTTTTTGCAAAAGAAGTTTTTGCATTTCACCAACACTCACGCCTTTAGCTAAAACATCTTTTTCAGAAGGAATATCAGGAAGATGTTTTTTGTTTTTGATAAACTTTTCAACTTCTTCAAGAGATTTGAGTTTAAACTCATCTTCAAAAACAAAATCAGACCAAGTATCCTGTGTAACCACTAGTTCTCTGGCACCAATAGTTCCATCAACTGCTAGTTTATATCCACCTGAGCTCTGCGTGCCAACGCTTAAGCTACCGTCACTATGCAAAATCATCTTATCATTTGTGCCTCCAGAACCAAAGTGAAGTTCCTCATCCGACAACAAGTACATTGTCCGTTCACCATAAATATTAGCAACATCATCTACAAACTTAATCTCATAACCATTATTAGCT